>DATMBT010000310.1:0-10470 GCA_035559475.1 Gemmatimonadaceae bacterium | reverse complement strand
GGAACGAACGGCGCCGGGTTCACCTTGTTGTTGACCTGTGTCAGGTAGCTCCGCTGGAGTTCGCGGCGGAACGCATCGACCCGCACTGAGCCTTCACTCAACTCGCTGAAGATTCCGGTGCGAACGTCGGCCAGCATTTCGGCCAGCGGATACGCATCACGGCGCGTGGCCGGCAGGGCCTCGTATTCGACCAGCCGCTCCATGCGCCGGTCGTTGAACAGCTGGCCAAGGATGCTGTTCTGCTGCTGGTTGATACGACGCAGCGCGCCCTCGACCTCGATGTACCGGAGGATGTCGTCGCGCAGGAACTGTGTCGGTGTCGCAAACGCGTTCTCCTGCAGGAAGCGCACGGCCTCCTTCTGCCGCGCCCGCGAGAGTGGCTTGTAGCGCGCGCCGTCCTGGCCGGCGTACTTCTCCTGCGCGTCCGTGCCGCCAACGACCCACGTCACGTGGCGGAGCTCCGTTCCCCACTGGCCGACCAGGCGGCCGTACATCTCGTTCAGGTCATCGTAGTCCTCACCCGGGCGTACAGTTGCCTGCACCAGGAGCGGGGCGATCTGCTTGATGCTCTTCATGCCCCAGCTGGTCGCCTTCACCGGGTCACCGTCACCCACCGCTTCGCTGTGCGAGCTCTGGTCGGCGCCGCGTGAGTCCTGCACGTCGAAGCGGAACCACGGCGTGCCATCCTGCTCGCGCGACCACTTGTCGAGCGTGGCCCATTCCTGGTCCGAGGTGCGCGCACCCGGAATCGGCGCGTAGCCCCAATGGATGATGTACTTGTCGTACGGCCCGATGTCCGGGATGAGGTCCTCGGGCTCGAGGCCGTCCTCGGGTTGCGCCGTGTAATTGAAGCGCGAGTAGTCCATGATCGACGGCGAGTGGCCCATGCGCTTCACCCACGACTTCACGCGGATGGAATCCACCGGGTATGTCGAGCTGCCCTTCTGGTCGTGCTGCAGGCCTAACGTGTGGCCGACTTCGTGGGCGACGACGAAGCGCACCAGCCGCCCCATCAACTCGTTCGGGTACGGCCACATCTTCGCCCGCGGATCGAGGTGCCCCACCTGGGTGAAGTACCACGACCGCTGCAGGTTCATGATGTTGTGGTACATGTAGATGTCCGACTCCAGGATCTCGCCGCTGCGCGGGTCGTTCACGTTAGGCCCGGTGGCGTTTTCCACGGTCGACGGGAACCAGCGCACCACCGAATACCGCGCGTCTTCGGGCGACCAGTCGGGATCCTGCTCCGGCGTCGGCGCCTCGGCGGCCACGATGCCGCGACGGAACCCGGCGGCCTCGAACGCCGGCTGCCAGTCCTCGATCCCCTGCTTCACATACGGGACGAGCCACGACGGCGTCGCCGGATCGACGTAATACGTGATCGGCTTCACCGGTTCGGAGATGGCGGCGTTGGGGTCCTTCTTTTCCAGACGCCAGCGCACGATGTACTGGCGCGACTGTGCGCGCTGCTCGGGACGTGAGTAGTCGAGCTGCTGCAGCGAGAAGTATCCGGCGCGCTTGTCGAAGAGCCGCGGCGTCATCGGCTTCTCGGGAAGCTTCACCAGGCTCCAGCTCATCGTCACGCTCTGGCTGGTGGCCGGACCCGGCGGGGCACCCGCGCCACCGGCACGACCGGCGACAGGAATCGTGAGGATCGACTCGATGAGCAGGTTTTCCGGGAACGCCAGCGCGCGTTCAACAAACGAACGCGCAGGATCCGGCGTGCCCGGGAATGCGCCGGCAGGACCGATTTCCGGTGGCGGCGCGGTGAACAAACGCGTGACCTCGACGACCGGCGCGCTGTCCGGCCCGTACGCTTCCACGTTGAACGCGGCCAGGATCGGTTCGAAGTTCGAACTCCGCACTGCCTGGTAGATCGGCGTCGCAGAGTCGGCTACAGTCGCGTACGAAACGCTGCGGACCAGGACGCGATTGTCGCGGCGCTCCCAGCGCAGGACCCGAGCGCCGGCAACCTGCTGCCCGCCGTAACCCTGGTTCACCGGAACGCGCGAGGTGCGCGGCACCAGGAGCAGTTCCTTGCTCAACGCGACGCGCGGAATCTCGAAGTACAGGCGCGAGCCGATGCGATGAACCTTGAACAATCCATCACGCGACTTGGCCTGCGCCGTAATCACGCGATTGTACGGACGTGGCTGCGGATCCCCGACGGTTGGCGGTGCGCCGCCCTGGCGTCCGCCGGTCGTGTCCTGCGTTCCGCCCTGGGTCGGCGTTTGCTCGCCGGGAGCGCCGCCGCCCGTGCGGCCCCCGGTCGTCGTGACCGCCGGGCCAGCATTTCGCGAAGGCGTGGCATTTGATGTGGGGGGCGCCGAGCGGGCGCTCTGGCATGCGGCGATAGCCAGTATCGCGGCAGCGGAGCCGATGAGTGAGAGGCGGCGAGCGATCATGGTGAGCTTGACGATGGGGTTCAACAGAACGGGTCCCGCATACGCAGGGAAAATGTCCGGGTCGAAAAATCTACGCCGGACGCGACTACACGACAGGAGCGGCGAGCTCGGCTTGCGCCAGATGGAGCACCAGGTGATGGGCGGCACGACACCCCCGGCGCCGGTGTACGGCCTGAATGGACGCCACCGCGTGGCGGTGCTGCTCAATCACGCGAACGAGGAGGATATCCGATGAAAGCACGCGACCTCATGACGCCGAATCCGGCCCAGGTCAACCCGACCGATTCCCTGCAGCGAGTCTCGCAGCTCATGGGCGAACATGATTGCGGGTGCATCCCGGTCGTGAATGCCGACGGCCAGCGTTCCGTGCTTGGTGTCGTAACCGACAGGGACATCACCCTGCGGGGCGTCGCCAAGGGACGCCCGGTGACGACGCCGATCGGCGAGATCATGACGCCGAATCCTGATTGCTGTGCTCCCGATGACGACGTGTCGCATGTGGAACGGTTGATGTCGGACCGCCAGATCAGGCGCGTGGTCGTGGTTGACGACAGTGGTGAGGTAGTCGGGATGATTGCACAGGCGGACCTGGCCCGTGCCGCCAAGCGGCAGCAGGAACCGTCGCCGCGCGAAATGGTGGATGTCCTCGAGAAGATCTCGCGACCCGGCGGTGCCTGACGAGTGAGATTGGCCGGGTGAGGAAGTCCTTCGCGACGTGCAGATCATGATGGCTGACGTACGATCTGCACGTACCGGCAGGGCGGTCACGTGAAACTGAGTTCGCCATTCCTGTTGAAAGGCGCCTGTACCGACCGCTACAATACCGGACCCAACGTCGGACCTTCACACCGGACACCACGCATGTCTGCTGAGCGCGACGAATCCACGAAAAAGATCCTCAAGCAGTTGCTCGACGAGCATCGGTTGTTTGCCGAGACGCCACTGTATCGCGAAGCCATGCGTGATGCCCTCATGCCAACGGGAACACCCGGCGTCTTCACGCTGAAAGCGAATCAGGCGCCCGGCGAATCGGTCGTCGATGTGTACGGCCAAGGGCACGTAGTTCAGGCGGAGGTAGTGGGACCGGGACTCGCGTTCGCGGAATCCGATACACCCAACTGGCAGGAAACGATGGAAATGCGGGCGATGCGCGCGACCCGCACCTCGAAGGCCCGAATGGCGGATCACGTCGAAGTCGAAATCCGGCTCGCGGACATTCTGAACCAGGGTGGACTAGTCTACCCGGTCGAATCGGTCACCGTGGAAAAGGCGTGGTACTGCACGATGCCAGCAGGATCCGTCGAGGTGAGGGTTAGTAATTAGTGATTAGTGATTAGAACTAGTCACTCCACTAATCACAAATCACTAATCACTAATCACTACAGCCCGTCCCGTCTCGGCTGAGCGAAAGAGGGCGTCGATTACGGCCATGTTGGCGATGGAGTCCTCGAGACTCACTGGCACTACACCGTTGCCACGCACGGCGTCCGCGAAGCGGTCAGCCTGAAGAAGGAACTGGTTGGCCGGTGGAATTTCGACGATCGACCGGCCGCCCCCGGTGAGGTCGCGGCCGTCGTCTACGACCAGCCGGTTCACCCGATCGTGGGGTGGATTGAACGGGATCTCGAACAGGATCCGTCCCTTCGACCCGTAGAGCTGCATGGTCTGGTGAAGTGCCAGCTGTCCGGCGCACGTGAACGCCGCCTGGCGTCCTCCGGGGAACTCCAGCAGGCCTGACGTCAGCCGGTCGATCTTCATCTCCGGATCGCGGTCGATCATGGCCATGACGCGTGTCGGTTCCGCCGCAAACAGCCAGCGTGACATCGTGATCGGGTAACAGCCGATGTCGAGTAACACGCCGCCACCGAACTCCACACGGCTCCGCACATCCAGCGGATCGCGGCGGTTGTAGCTGAAGTGGCCAGTGACCAGCGTCAATTCGCCGATCGCTCCCGCGGTGACCAGGTCGCGCGCCTTCAGCCACTGCGGATGCGACCGGACCATGAACGCCTCGGACACCAGCTTGCCGGTTCGCTTCTGCACTTCCGCCAGCGTCCGCGCCTCGGCGGCGTTCATGCCGATCGGCTTTTCGCAGAGCACGTGTTTGCCTGCTTCGAGCGCCCGGACGGACCATGGCACATGCAGGTGATTCGGCAGCGGATTGTAGATCGCCTCGACCTCGTCGTCCTGCAAAAGCGACTCGTATGCACCGTATGACTTCGGGATGCCCAGTGAGTGGGCTGCGGCGGTGGCCCGAACTGCGTCCCGCGACGCGATTGCGACGACCCGATGCTTCCGACCCTGTTGCAGGGCCGGAATGAACTGCGACGTCGCGATGTGGGCAGCGCCGAGGATGCCCCAGTTGAGCGGAGTGGTCATTGGAGTGCAGTGTGCGGAGTGCAGAATGGAGAGTGCAGAGCCGGAACGCGACCCCTTATTCTGCCCCTCATTCTTCACTCTGCATTCTGCACTCTGCGTTCTGCATTCATATTTCCTGAGCCACCGTAACCCGGGAATCGCTCATGCGTCGGTCCGCCGTAACCACACTCGCATTCGTCCTCAGTCTCACGTCGGTTGACGTGCACGCGCAGGCCACTCCGTCGGCTCCGCCAGCCACCCGGCCAGTCGCAAGGGTCGTCCCCCCGGCGCCGACCGCGCCGATGACACTCGACTCAGCGGTGTTTGGCGGGCTGCGCTGGCGGGAAGTCGGGCCGCTGCGTGGCGGCCGCTCCGTGGCGGCCGCGGGATCGGTCGCCAGGCCTAACGAATACTGGTTCGGCACCACTGGCGGCGGCGTGATGAAGACCACCGACGGCGGGCTGACGTGGACACCGATGAGCGACCGGTTCTTCGGCGGCACGATTGGCGCCATCGCCATCGACGCTCGCAACCCCGACGTCGTGTGGGTGGGTGGCGGCGAAACGTGCATTCGTGGTAACACCGCGCACGGCGACGGACTGTGGAAGACCACCGACGGCGGGCGCACCTGGACCTTCCTCGGCTTCCGCGAAGAGCACATCGCGAGCATCGAGCTCGACTGGCGGAACTCGAACGTCGCGTACCTTGGCGTGTTCGGGGACCCGTTCAAGGCGACCCCCAATCGCGGGTTGTACAAGACCACCGATGGCGGAAAGACGTTCACCAAGTCGCTGTTCGTGAACGATTCGACGGGCGTGATCGACATTCAGCTTGATCCGAACAATCCCGACATCCTCTACGTCGCGATGTGGCAGGCCTTCCGGACGCCGTGGTCGATGTCGTCAGGCGGCATGGGCAGCGGACTGCACAAGTCCACCGACGGTGGGGCGACCTGGACGAATCTCTCCCGGACCGCACGCGGGTTCCCGCGCGGCGTCACCGGCAAGATCGGCATTGCGGTGTCACCGGTGAAGCCGAGCCGCATCTGGGCGCAGGTGGAGCACGACTCGGGCGGGCTGTATCGCTCCGATGACGGCGGCCAGTCGTGGGAGAAGCTCAACGCCGACCGCCGCATGATGCAGCGCGCGTGGTACTACTCGCACATCTACGCCGACCCGAAGGACTCGAACGTCGTGTATTCACTGAACGTCGGGTTCCACAAGTCGCGTGACGGCGGGCGCACGTTCCCGATCAACATCAACCCGCCGCACGGCGACAACCACGACCTCTGGATCGCGGCGGACAACCCGAACAGGATGATCAGCGCCAACGACGGCGGCGCGAACGTGTCGGTCAACGGGGGGACCACCTGGACGGACCAGGACTTCGCGACGGCGCAGTTCTACCACGTGGACCTGACCAACGAGTGGCCGTACCAGGTCTGCGGTGCGCAGCAGGACAACTCGACGTTGTGTGGCCCGAGCCGTGGCGGTAACAACGGAATCGGGGACTGGTATGACGGCGGCGGCGGCGAGTCGGGCTATGTCACGCCGAACCCGCGCGACCCGAACATCATCTATGCCGGCAGTTATGGCGGCCTCCTGACGCGGAAGGATCGCCGCACCGGCTTCGAGCGCAACGTCACGGTGTTCCCGATCAACCCGATGGGGCACTCCTCGGAAGACATCGAGGTCCGCTTCCAATGGACGTTCCCGATCGTCTTTTCGCGCCACACGCCTAACGTGGTGTATGCCGGCGGGTCGAAGCTGTTCCGGTCCACCAACGAGGGCGAAAGCTGGACGGCCGTGTCACCGGACCTGTCGCGGAAGGACCCGAAGACGATGGGCCCGTCCGGTGGACCGATTACGAAGGACCAGACGGGCGTCGAGACATACGCGCTCATCTTCGCGTTCGACGAATCCCCGGTGCAGGCCGGGGTGTTGTGGGCCGGGACCGACGACGGTCTCGTCTGGGTGTCCCGCAACAACGGCGCGAACTGGGAGAACGTGACCCCGCCGGGCATCGGCGACTTTACCCGCATCTCGATCATCGAGCCGTCGAACTTCATCGCCGGTGGCGCATTCGTGGCTGCGAACCGTTACCAGCTCGGTGACAATCAGCCGATCATCTACAAGACGAACGACTTCGGAAAGACCTGGACGAAGATCGTGAACGGCATCAAGCCGGATCACTTCGTGCGCGCGGTGCGTGAGGATCCGGTGCGTCGCGGCCTTCTGATCGCGGGGACCGAACGTGGCGTGTACATCACGTTCGACGAAGGGCTCACGTGGCAGCCGATCAATCGGAACCTGCCCATCGTTCCGGTCCACGACCTGCGGATCAAGGACAGCGACGTGGTGCTCGCCACCCACGGTCGCGCGTTCTGGATCATGGACAACATGTCTGCCCTTCGAGAAGCCACACCGGCAATAACCCAAAAGACGGCGCATCTCTTCAAGCCCGTGGACGCGTTCCGCACGCAGTTCGGCGACGTGCCGTCCGGCGCCGTCGTGCAGTACTGGCTCAAGGAGAAGGGCCAGCGCGTGAACATGGAGTTCCTTGACGCGAAGGGTGCGGTCATCCGCTCATTCACCTCCGACCAGGATCCGCAGGTCGCGGCGGATTCGATCCGCCGCGCTTCAACGATCGATTCCCTCACGCGTGCCGGCATGAGCCGTGACTCTGCCACGCGCGCGGTGTCGGCAACGCAGGCTGCGGGTGGTGGCGGCGGCGGGCGTGCTGGCGGCGCTGGTCCCGCGCCTCGCGTGCCTAACCAGACGGGGATGAACACGTTCGCGTGGAACCTGCGCTATCCTGACGCCGAACGGTTCTCAAACCTGATCATGTGGGCCGCCGGCACGCAGGGCCCCGTTGCGCCCCCGGGCACGTACAGTGTGCGCATGACGGTCGGCAACGACGTGCAGACGCACCCGATTCGGGTCCGCAAGGATCCGCGCTCGACCGCGACCGACGCCGACCTGCAGCAACAGTTCCAGTTGCTCATCCAGATTCGCGACAAGGTGACGGAGGCCAACAACGGCGTGCGCACCGTGCGCAACATGCGCTACCAGGTCGCGGACCGGACGGATCGCCTGAGCGCCCAGCAGCGTGCAGAGTTCGCGCGACTCGCCGGCAGCATGATGGACAGCCTGACCTATCGAGAGAACGAGGTCTACCAGACTCGCAACCAGAGCGGCCAGGATCCGCTGAACTATCCGATCCGGCTGAACAACAAGATCGCCGCACTGTCTGGCGTGGTTGGCTCTGGTGAGTACCGGCCCACACAACAGAGCCGTGAGGCATTCACGCGTCTCACGCGCGAGCTGGACGCGGAGCTGGCGGGGTTGAAGCGCACATTCGATACGAGCCTCCCGGCGCTCAACGCCATCCTGCGCGCCGCGGGCCTGCCGGAGCTCAAGCCGTCGACCGAAGAACCGCCGCCGAGGCGGGGTCCAATCGCGATGTAACGGGCTTTCCAAAGTTTTCCCACCACACGGCGGATCGGGTTCACTCCCGGTCCGCCGTGACGTTTCCGGTCGTTCGTGGCACGGGCTACCACCCCGGGACAGCCGAAAAGCGCACCGGGTTGGACAGTGAAGCCAGTCAACGACTTACGGTGCCGCATTTCTCGTTAGGTGTGGCGATTTGCGCGCGTCGGCAATCACGCTCCGGATGTGACCGGCGTAGGCCTAAACCGTCTCTAATGACAACGAATCCCATACCAAAACAGGTCGGAGGAGAAATGCGTTCAGTGAGATGGTCGGCCGCTGCGGCCGCAGTTCTGCTTGGAGTGAGTTCCCTGGAGGCCAGCGCGCAGTCCTGCACCGGCAATCCGTGTACGGTTCAGGTGACTGCCAGCGCGACCGCGCCTGACATTCTTCGCCTGACGCTTTCGGCTACGACTGCCGCCCTCGGCAACCCGACCGAAACCGACTACGACGCCGGTTATCTCGACGCCGCGGGCCCGACGGCCACGGTAAAGTCGAACCGCCCCTGGCACGTTGACGTGGTGGGTGCGGCGGGCGTGTTCAGCTATGCGGGCCCGCTCACGAATCCGAACAAGCCGGCGAGTTCGCTGCTCTGGGGCACTACGGCGGGGACGTACGGGAACAACATGGGCGCGTCGGCAGCGCTGATGAGCGGCGCCAGCGGCACGGGCAACGCGGCGCAGGCGATCTTCTTCCGCACGAATTGGTCGTACGCCACGGACGTCGCGGGCACGTACAGCCTCGTCGTGAACTTCACCCTCGCCGCGCCGTAATGCGGATAAGGTGTGATGACGCCGGGTGCGCGCGGTGCGCGGCCCGGCGTCGCCGTTTCTGGGCGCTTGCCCTGGTGCCGTTCCTCACGACGGTGCCAGGGCGAGTCGCCCATGCGCAGCTCGCCGTAGGGCGAGTCGAAGTCGTTATGCAGGTGGCCGATCGCGCGAACCGCGAGGCCGTCATCTCGGTTCGCAACGAGTCCGACAAGCCGGTGCAGGCTATCGTGCGTCTCGAGGACTGGGACCGCGCGCCCGACGGTTCGAATCGGTGGTTTCCATATGGTACGCACCGCGGAACCGGCTCCTGCCAGCCGGCGCTGACGATCTTCCCGCAAGCACTTCGGCTCGAGCCGGGTGCGGAGCAGGCGATTCGGGTGGTGCTGGACAGCGCGAAGGCTCCAGGCGCCGAGTGCTGGTCGGCCGCGGTGGTGGAGACCGTTCAACCCGTGGAGCGGATGGGGCAGCGCATTGCGTACCTCGTGCGCACGGCGGTGAAGATCTACGTGCAGTCGCCGGTGGTGGCCGCGGACGGAGAGATCCAGACCGTCCGCGTGGTCAATGACTCGACGTCGAAAGCTCCAGTCACGGAGAGCGTCGAGGTGCAATTCGCAAACACGGGCACCATGCACGTTGTAGCCAAGGGCATGCTGGAGGTGCGCAGGCCCGACAACACAACCGTGCACCGGCTTCCCCTGCCGAACGTGTACGCCCTTCCCGGCGCCCGGCATTCGGTGCGGGTTCCGCTTCCGCCGCTGCCTCGAGGAGACTACGTGTTCCTGGCGACGATGGACTACGGTGGGTCGGACATCGCCGCGGCGTTGCTGGAGCACAAGCGCAAATGATTCGTGCCCGGCGACCCGCCTGGCGGATCGCGACCATGATCCTGCTGTTTGCCGCGCGTGAGTCGTCCGGCCAGGGCCTCAGCTCGGCGAGCGGTGCCTCGCTCTCGATCGTGACGCCGACCGAGGCGGACTATGATGCCGGAGCATCGTTGCCAACCGCGAACTACGGCATAACGACGAGCTGCACCGGCACCACCGGCGCGGGATGCCGGCTGTTCATCCAGTACGGCACCAATCCGCAGGGCCAGCAGGTGGACCTCGAGTACGCCATCCTCTCGCTGACCGTGGACTGCCTTGGAGCGGTCGCCAATGCCAATACCTGGTACGCGGTCAATCCGGCCACGACCGTGATATCGACGGGCAAGAACAAGACCTGCGTCGCGGCGTTCAGTTTCCGGGTGAGTCCGCTGAGTTATGCGGTGCACACGTCGCCGGCGCCTAACGGTGCCTATCGACAGCAGGCGAGGTTCGTACTCACCCGCCCATGAGTGTACGCTGTCGCAGGACCCTTCTCATAGCGGCGCTCTTCCGGCTTCTCGTTCCAGCAACGGGAATCGGTGCGCAAGGCGCGAACACGCCCCGTCCCGGCACGGAGCGTGGCGCA
>DATMBT010000309.1:0-2042 GCA_035559475.1 Gemmatimonadaceae bacterium | reverse complement strand
CCCGCAAACGCCCGCGTTCGCGACGGAGGCGCTGCGAACGATCGTGCGCACCTACGACGTCGACTACGTCCTGACGTCGTCCGACAACGCCATCTACGCAGCACGCGGACTCGTGCAGGCCAATCCGCCCGAGTTACAGGTCGTGGAGGTGTTCAAGTACGGCGCGATTTTCAAGACGCTGACCAGGGGTGAGTCGCCGTGACGAGTCCTGCCGTGTCGTGGGTGCCTGACGACGATCGGAGCGAACGCCTGATTCCTTTCGTCCTCGCGGCGTTGTCGATAGTAGCGGTCGTGATGTCCATCGAACCGTTCCCCGTCGGGGTGTTCCAGGACGATGGGATCTACACCGTGCTGGCGAAGTCGCTCGCGACCGGGCAGGGATTTCGGTACCTCCACCTGCCGAACGCGCCGAATGCGACCCATTTCCCCCCGGTGTACCCGTTTTTCCTCGCGGGTCTCTGGAAGCTGTTTCCGGCGTTCCCGGGGAACGTCACGATTTTCAAGTTCGCCAACGCAGGATTCATCGCCCTGACGGCGCTGCTGGCGTGGCGGTTCGCGCGTCGCAACCTCGGCATGGGGCAGTGGACTGCGGCCGTTTCGGTAGGCGCGTTTACCGCGTGCGCACCGGTGGTATTCCTGAGTGTCATGGTGCTGTCGGAGCCGATGTTCCTCGCGGCGCTGTTCCCCGTGCTCATGGCCTGTGACCGCGCGGCGAAGAGCGGGAACACCCGCGATGCCCTGGTCGCCGGGGCGGCTGGTGGAGCGCTGGCCCTCATTCGGACGTTAGGCGTCGTGGCCATACCCGCGACGGTGCTCGTGCTGGCCTGGCGACGTCGCTGGTTGGCGGCCGGGCTGGTCATCGTGGCGGGCGCCCTGGTGATGCTACCCTGGCAGCTCTGGATCGCCGCCCATGACGCCGAAGTGCCGGCGGTTCTCGTCGGAAAGTATGGATCGTACTCCGGCTGGTTGTGGGAGGGCATGCGGGAGGGCGGAGTGTCCTGGGTGTTCCAGCTCGCCCTCTTCAACCTGCGTCTCTTTGTGGGCGGAGGGTGGCAGACGCTGGGGGTTGATAAGCTCCCGGCCGTCGTGCGCTGGCTCGCGACCCTGGTTGTGACCGGGTTCTTCGTCGCCGGTTGGTGGCAGATGCTGCGGAAATCGCCGGTGGCCGCATGGATGGTCGCGGGTTACATGTCGCTCGTCATCATGTGGCCTTTCCCGCCCGAACGATTCACCTTCGGTATCTGGCCACTGCTCGGCCTGCACTTCGGAGTCGCAGTCGAATCGATCGTGAGGTGGAAGCCGCAACTTCCGTCCCGTGTCGCGATGCGATGGGTGGGACTGGGATTTGCTTCGCTCCTCGTCGTTGGTTATGCAAAAAGCAACTACAGCAGCTTTGCCAACGGATGGTGGACGCAGGTGCAGTCGTACGTGGCCGATCGGGCGAAGCCGATGGCCGAGTGGGTGAACGCATCCACGGACGAACGCGCGATCATCGCGACCGAAGACGACGTGATGATCCACCTGTATACGGGGCGTCTCGCCGTGCCGCTTGGTTCGTTCACGCCGCGCGATCACATGACAGCGCAGACGCCGGAGTTCGCGGTGCAGGCGCTGCGCACGATCATCGGGATCTACAACCTGGACTACGTGCTTGCGACGACGCCCTTCGGGGCGCGCGCGGCTGAAGGCCTCCTTCGCGCCAGGCCGCCCGAGTTGTCGTTTACGGGTGCACTCAAGCTTGGGGTGGTCTACCAGCCGATTCGAAAGGCCGACTCGCAATGACGAGCGCTTCCAGCGTCATGCCGGAGAGTGACCTTCGTCAAAGGATCGAACGGCTCATGCCACTGATCCTCATGGTGGCGGTGTTGCTCGCGGCTATCCTCAGCATCACGCCGTGGCCCGTGGGGGCGTACGAAGACGATGCGATCTACACGTTGCTGGCGAAGGCGCTGGCGACGGGCGACGGCTACCGGATGATCAACCTTCCGGGGTCGCCGCACGCGACGCACTACCCGCCGGGATATCCGTTCCTCCTCTCGCTC
>DATMBT010000308.1:0-9607 GCA_035559475.1 Gemmatimonadaceae bacterium | reverse complement strand
CTCGGACCGGAACTCTGCCTCCTTGGTCGTCACCAGGCTGCGGTAGCCGGCCGAATCCACGAAGGCAGCACGCACCCCCTGCTGCAACTGTTCGTACTTGGCCGTGAGACCGAAGTAGTTCCCGTGCGCTCCAAGAAAGATGTCGGCTGGAAGCTCTCGCAGTCGCTGGAACATCTTTTCATAGTCCGACTGAATCTCCGGGTACGCGGCATTGCGAACGAGCCGCGTGCCCGGATTCACGTTTGGACTGCAGACGATCACCGCGAGCCGCTGCCGATTACCTTCGCGCACGTTGAGTGCCCAGGTCGTGCAGCCCTTCGTGTGTCCCGGCGTGTGATGGGCGACGAGTACCGCGTCTCCGAGCCTGACCTCATCGCGGTCGTGAAGCACTCGATCAACGGAGGTTGGCGGGTACACGGAAGACGGAGTGCTCCCGTACTGGTAATCCGAGCGCCCACCAGACTCCACCACCGGCACATCGCCCTCCATCACGAAATACTGCGCGCCGGTCAAGGCCTTGATAGCCGCACTGCCAGCGTTGTGGTCCCAATGCGCGTGACTGATGAGCAGGACCCTGATGTCCGTGAACTTGAAGCCGAGCTGCTCGACACTCGCACGAATCTGCGGGACGCTCGATTCGAGGTTGGAATTGATGAGGATGTGGCCTGCGGACGTGGTGACGAGGTAACTCGCGAGCCCGCGGCTGCCGACATAATAAAGGTTGTCGGCAATGCGGAACGCAGGGAATTGCTCCGTCCAGTCGACGGGGTACTGCGCGCTCGCGGTTAGCGGCGAGGCCGTCCCGAGTGCTCCGCAAAGGGCGACCAGACGCGCGGTGGACCTCACCGCCTGGGGCGGCGCAGCGTGAAGTTCCCGATCTCCAGCCGGTCTGCAGATCCGTTAGGCCCGACACCAAACGTGATCGTCGAACGACCACGCCACCAATCGTCCCATACAACGCGGAAGGTGTCGTATTGCCAGTGCTCCAGCGCCCCGGCCTGGGTGGAGCTCAGCCGGTACCGCAGGACGCCGTCATCCATTGTTATGGTCACCTTCCCATAAAGCGAATCGACGAACGTGCCTGCATAACGCTCCAACGGCAGGCTCGGCTTCGTACCCTCCACGCGCTGGTTCTGCTGCCTCGTGTTCGCCGAGTCGTCGCGCGCGTCATCCGCACGCTGCATCGCCAGCATTTCACCGCTCCAGTCCCTCGCGGGAGCGCCGAGGAACGTGTCGAAGACCTTGAACATCAATGGGTGCCGGATCTCGGTGCTGGTGTTGCTCAGGATGTAGACGCCGATGCCTTCCTCGCGGATCAATCCGTTGATCGCGATCATCCCGGTCAACGAGCCCGTGTGGAAGTCGACCTGCCGCCCCATGTAGTCCTGCTGGAACCAGCCCAGCGCGTAGGTGCGAAAGTGCGGCTTCGACATCCGCAGCTGCGGCGCGGAGTTGTTCGTCCACGGACCCAGTATCGTCACCGGTTTGAACAGCTCGGCCCAGGTCTGCGGCGTCAGCAGTGGACGACCATTCACCTTGCCCGTGTCGAGCAGGAACTTCACCCACTTCGACATGTCGGCGACACTCGACCAGACCGAACCCGCCGGGCCGATGCCGTCCGCCAGGGAGTTTCCGCTCACGCGAAGCGTGTCCGGGTCACGGCCATGTGGTTGCGCACGATTGTCCTTCGTAACCGCCTCGGCCAGCGTTGTGACCGACCGCGTCATGCCTAACGGCTCAAAGATGCGACGGCGGATGAACTCATCCCATGTCATGCCGCTGGCGGCCTCGATGACCGCGCCGGCCACGGTGTACATCACGTTGTGGTAGATGTAACCGGCGCGGAACGAATAGGTCGGCTGGATGAACCGGATGCGCCGGATGACCTCGTCGCGCGAGTTGTCCCCGCCGGTCCAGAGGTAGTCGGCGTTCGGCAGGCCGGCATGGTGGGTGATCAGGTCGCGCACCGTGACCTCACGCGTCGTCCACGGGTCGGACATCTGGAAGGACGGGAGGTACTTCGTGACCGGGTCGTCCCACCGGACCTTGCCTTCATCCACCAGCATACCTAACGCTGCTGACGTGAGCGCCTTGGTCGTGGATGCGATGGCGAAGATAGTCTGCGTGTCGACGGGTTGCTTCGTACTCACGTCGCGAACGCCGTAGCCCTTTGCAAAGACCAGTTTGCCCTTGTAGACAATGGCGATGGCCAGGCCCGGCACATCCCAGTCCTTCGCCGCCTTCGCAAAATAGGCGTCCAGCTGGCGCAGCTGGTCAGTGTGGCCGTTGGTCTGCGCGGCGACCGGCAGCGCGATGAACGAAAGTGCGACAAGGACTATTCGACGCCACATGACTTGATTCCTCGGAAGCCGGTTTCCAGAACGTTACTCCGCCGACAGCACTTCCGCAGGATTCACCCGGACGGCGCGCCACGCCGGGAGCAGGCTGGCGAGCGTCGCCGCTGCCGCCAGCGCCAGGGCCGTGACAACCAGGACCACGGGATCGTAGGGCGTCGTGGCAAAGAGCACCGATGACATCACCCGGCCGACGCCGAGCGCAATCAGGATACCGGCACCGATGCCCATGAAGACGACTCGCAGGCCGGACCCGACGACCACCCGGACCAGGTGAACCGCTCGCGCGCCAAGCGCGATCCGAACGCCAAATTCCCGGCGCCGCTGGGTGACGTCGTACGCGACGAGTCCGTAGATGCCCGCCGCGGCCGCCACGAGACCTAACGATCCGAGCACGAGGAACAGTGTGGCCGCGACGCGCCAGGGCCGGAGTTGCGGGGCCAGCAGCACGCTCATACGCAGCACCGACATCTCATCGGGATGGCTGAGCACTGACGTGAGTGTGGAGTGCAACCGCTGGACATCCGACGGCTCGGCGGGGGCGGCCATGCGAACGAAGAGGAAATTCGGGATCAATGCGCGGGGTGGCGTGGTCCACGCCTGCGGCAGCGGGACGAAGGCGCGATAGATGGAAGGCGCAGCAACGTCCCACTTGAGGTCACGGACTACGCCAACGATCTCCCGGCAGGGACTCGATGGTTCACGGACGTGCACACACCTGCCCAGGACATCGCCCGCGGGAAACAGCGCCCGCGCGAGGGACTCGGTAAGGATCGTGACCGTGGCAAAGTTGTCGGCCGGGGTCAGCAGGCGGCCTGCCACCGGACGAAAACCCGCGGCGCGCATGAAGTCGGCGTCGACGAAGTCGAGCGACGGACCGCGCAGCCCGACGCCAATCGTGTCGCTCGCGTTAGGCCCCACTTTGGAGGCCAGGCCGAGCTGGGCGAACGGCCCCAACGAGCGACCGACCGCCACCACGCCCGGTGTTGCCCGGAGGCGGTCGGTCGCCCTCGCGAGCTCCGGCTCGGCGTTCGCGTCGCGCGCGGGGATGGCGACTTGAATGAGTTGCTCGTGATCGAAGCCGTGGTCGAACGAGGTCGCCCGGCGAAGGCTCTGGAGGAAGGTCCCACCACTGGCCAGAAGCGAAGTGCAGAGCGCCGCCTGCGTCACGAGTAGCGCTGTTCGCATCCCGTTACCTGCTGCCGTGGCGCCTGACGAGCTGCGCAACGACGAAATCACGTCGGTGCGCATGGCGAAGAGCGCGGGTGCGAGTCCGGCCGCCGCGCCGGCGATGGCCGCGATGCCGAGTCCGAGCCAGGCAGCTCGGTGATCGACGACGGTCTCCGTCCAGCGCAGGTTCGAGAGCTGAGAGCGAAGGAGCCCGCCAGTCGCGTTGGCCACCGCCAATGCGATGCCGGCAGCGATGAGCGCCAGCAACAGGCTCTCGGTAACGAGTTGCCCGATCAGCCGCCCCATCGGAATGCCGAGGGCGACACGGATGCCGATTTCGCGTCGGCGGCGAAGCGCGCGCATCAACAAAAGGCTGGCGACATTCGCCGTGGCGATTACGAGGACGACAACACCCAGGAGGCCGAGGCGCGGCAACAAGGCGACGCTGCGATCCGACATTCCGCGAATCCGGTCCCCTGCGATCAGGACCCCATTCGGCGATGTCCCGCCGACGCCCACCAGTTCTGGACCCTTCGCCGCCAGGAACGAGCTCGCGAAAACCGACGAGCTGTCGGCCACATCAGGATCATGCTCGCGCGCGCGGCGAAACCCCGCGGCGAGTAGCTGGTTGAGTTTCGCGTCCCTGGCATCGGGCTCGAGGCGCGCAATGACCTTGAGGAAGGTGATGTTCCCTCCCGCAATATTCGTCAGCGGGAGCCAGAGATCGGTCACTTCGAGCTCGATCCCCTCGAACTCGCGGGCACCGATACCGATGACCGTGTAGCTGTCATCATCCAGCCGAATCGAGCGGCCAACGATTGTGGTGTCGCCGCCGAACTGACTCCGCCAGAACGCATGGCTCAGGACCACAACAGGCATTGGTGCGCCGGTGATGCGATCTTCGTCTGGCGCAAAGAAGCGACCGAGCGCAGGACGGATGCCGAGCACGTCGAAGTAGCCGGGACTGATGTAGGTCATCCGGACTCGCCGGCTGTCACCGTTCAGCCGGCCGGCGTAGCCGAGGTGGTTGCCAGCCAGGCGCGCGGTTCCCCGCGTGGCTTCAGTGAGCGCCTCAAGGTCGCGCGTGCTGAGATTCGGCATGACACGGCCGGTCGGGCCGTAGCTTGGCCCTCGAACGTAGAAGATGCGTGCGTAGAGGCGTCGCATCTGGTCCGGCTTCGCAACGCCCGGAGGCGCCTGGAGGAAAACACGATCGATCGCCGTGAAAACCGCGACGTTCGCTCCGACGCCGAGGCTGAGCGAAAGGATGATGGTCAGCGTGAGGCCTGGCGATCGAGCGAGGCCCCGGATCGCAAAGGCAATGTCCTGCCTGACGAATTGTGGAAACAGCACGAACCGGCGAAACACCGACATTGCTGGATCCTCGCGCTGTCTGGTGCTAGTGGGTAACCAGGAATTCAGCGATCGCTTCCGCGACTTCGGAAGGTGCCTCCTCGTGTGGCCAGTGGCCGGCGTTGTCGAGCGCGAGCACGGCAGCATTCGGAAGCTCACGGCGCCACCGCTCGAGCAGATGCGGTCGAAACGCGGTGTCCCTGAGACCCCAGATGATCGACGTAGGAATCGAACGCAGCCTGTCGATACGGGAGTATAGCTCGCGGTAGTACGACGACGATCCCAGCAGCGCCCTGGCGAGTGGCCAGAGCACGAGGACGCGATCGTCGGGATCCGTGAAAGGCTCCAGGTACTGTTGATGGATGGACTTCGTCAGGCGTGACCGCTGGGCGTACGCTGACGGCATGATCATCCTCAGCGATGCATTCAGCCGGCGATACATCCACCGCCCGAGTGCACCACCGGCGAGGCGTGCCCGGTTCGCCATTTCCTTGTCGTCATCGAACGGCCACATCCAGGTGTTGAGCATAACGAGCCTCGTCACGCGGCCGTCGAGCGCGAGCGGCAGGCCGATGGGTCCGCCGTAGTCGTGCACGACGAGCGCAAAACGATCGAGGCCGAGTTTGTCGACGAACTCGCGAAGCCTCGTCGCGTGTGCTTCCGGGGTGTACGACGCACCGCTCGGTCGATCCGACAGCCCGAACCCCAGGTGATCCGGCGCAATGCAGCGACACGAATCCATCGTGGCGCGGATGACGTGCCGGTACTCGAACGACCAAGTGGGCGTGCCGTGGACGAAGAGCACCGGACTGCCGGCGCCTTCGTCAACGTAATGCATACGGCCGTCCTTGAGATCCGCCCACTTCTGCGTGAACGGATACTCGGTGCGGTCGACCCACGCGGGAATGGAGGTCATTGCTGAGGGTTGAGGGTCGAGGGTCGAGGGTCGAGGGTCGAGAGTAGCCGATAGGGGAAGGGGAAGAGGGCCTCCGACCTCCACCTCTCCGCTGTCACCTTCTCTCAACCCTCGACCCCCGACCCTCAACCCTATTTCTCATCAAGCTTCCTTCCCGCATTGAGATTGTCGAAGTGCATGATCGTGTTGAACACCAACGCGTACGTACCCAGCGTGTAGCCGCGCCAGACCGGGTTGTTCGCGAACATGACGATGTGACCGCGTTCCACCGGCACGTCCACGACCACAGGCCGCTGCGCGATCGTGCCTCCGCCGTTCAGGAGACCTGACACCAGCAAGTCACGCTGATCGCTGAAGCGAAGGACCACGCGCGGCCGCTGCTCGGGTGGGATCAGCTGCGTGGCGTTGCGTAGCATGTCGTCCGTGACCGGTCCAAGCTGCCATGGTTGCACTGTCGGGCGCGGGGGAAGCTGGAAGCGGTCCTCGAGCGCCGGGCGGCCTTGAACGGCGTCGGCGTCGTCAGGCGTGCCGCGTCCCGTGGCGCGCTGCGCCGGGCCACCGCCGCCCCCACGACCTCCACCACGCGACGTCCCCACGCTGAAGCTCTCGCCGCCGCTGCTGTACAAGGCGATGGAGTCCTTCACGCCATAGGCGATCGGGCTGGCGTCGTCGACGAGCCGCGAGCGAAGGAAGGAGCCGACGACGGCGTTGCCCGTCGGCGTATTCATGGTCACGCCGCTCGTGTATCCGAACGTGATCGCGAATTGCGACGTGTTTTCGCTGGTGACCAGCACGCCGCCCTCCTTCACGAACGCCTCGAGGTTGGCCAAACCGCTCCAGCCGAGTCCTGGTCGCATGTCGTCGGTCTGGGCGAGCGTGCTGATGTTCGGCGTTTCAGGCGAGTTCTTCCACGGCATTGGATTCCGCCACATCGGCATCCCCTGCACGATCGATTGCGCGTTCCCGCCGGCGGGCGGGAAGAGAATCACGTCGTATTTGGCGCGCAGGTTGGCGTCGCGCGACGCTTCCTGCGTGCTGATGTAGTCGAATGGAACCTGGGCCTGGTCGAAGGCGAGCCGCCACCACCCCTCGGTTTGCGTGCTGATCCAGGTGTGCATAATGGCGATGCGTGCCGCCCGCACCGCGTGCGTCTTCACGTTAGGTGCCGCCGCGGCAGTGACCTTGAGGCCGAGGTCGCGCGCGGCACGGTCGAGATCCGCCTGCGGAACTCCCTTGATGATGAAAGAACCGCGCGCATAACGCTGGCCGCCCGACTCGAACGACTCTTCGGCCGCCTGGAAGTCCGCGCTCCGGAAACGATAACGAAGTGTGGCCAGGGCGTTGTCGGCGTTGGCGTTGATGAGGAAGACGTCGCCACTGCCCGTCACGCCGCCTGCTGGGACGATCCTCCCGGTGACGGCTTCGACCGGCACGTTGAGCACCGTCGCGTCCATGACCCGCGTCGCTTGCGTCGCGAACCCTTCGGGGAATGTCCACCCGGTGTCGTCGTACGGGTTGGTCTGCGGGTCGTTAGGCGCCCAGTACTGGTAGTCGAGCAGCGCGTCCGCGATGCGCGAATACGGCTGGTCCATCCTTATGATGTAACTCCCAGCCGGAAACTGCCGTGACTCGTGACTGGCGACTCGTGACTGGGCACTGCTGTCGCGCCGAGCGGTCGTGTCGCCTTGCCCGCCTGCCCGATTGCCCGCCTGCCCGCCTCGGCGAGGCACCTGCACGGTGAACGCCGCCGTGGCCCTCGAGATCTCGACGCGCTGCTTCTGCATCACTTTCAGCAACTCGGCCTGTGCGCCAGGCCGGGAATCATTCGCCGGCAGGACGTACGCCGCTGGTCCCTCGACCTTCGCCTTCAGGATCGACCGCTTGCTCTTCTCGTAGAAGTTCTGCAGGAAGAGCTTCTTGTTCGTGGCGAAGTAGTTCAGCGAGACCAGCACACCCGTCTGTTCATAGTTGTTGTTGTTTCGCAGCGACCACTTCACGCGGGGGAGCGGCGGGTTCTGGCGGTACCATGTGCGCGACGTCTGGTTTTCGGCGAGCGTCCGCTCCAGCGTCTCGGCGCTGCCGCCGTTGCCGAACGTCTCGTACAGGCGGCTGATCCCGTTATGCGTTGCCGCGATGAACATGAGATAGCCCGGCGACCAGGTGTCAAACGCGCCGAACGCGAAAACGCCCGGCATGCCGAGGCGCGTCATCTCCTGCACGTTGTTCCAGCCGATCATGTGCCATTCGTTGGTGAGCAGCGGATCGACCCACGCGTTGTACGGGCCGTCGCCGATCGTGTTGTCATAGAGATACGGCACCGACTCGTGCAGGTCGTGGAGGACCTGCGCCTTCCAGTCCACGTACGCGTTGAGGACGTTTTCCGTGAGCTTGAGCGTCACGCCCATGGCGTCGCGGTTGTTGTCGTGTGCGACGTATTTGCCCCAGTAGATGAGGCCCGGCCACGTGCGGTCCGGGTACTTCATGTGCCAGTTGAAGATGTCCACCTGCCGGTCGCGCCCGTCCACTTCGACGATTGGCGTGATGAGCGTGATGAGGTTGTCGCGGATGTGCCGGATATAAGGGCTCTCGTCGACCGCGAGGCGATAGGCGAGCTCCATGAGCGCCGTCGGCGCGCCGGCTTCCGGCGAGTGAATCGTTCCCGTGATGTAGTAGACCGGCGCCGTCGTCGCGGCGATCCGCGCGGCCTCGGCGTCATTCATGTTGATCGTGCGCGGGTCAGCGAGTTTGGCGAGGTTCGCCTTGTTCTCGTCGAGGCGATTCATGAGGGCTTCGCTCGCCACCGCGACGGCGATCATCTCGCGTCCTTCTTCCGTCTGGCCGATGGAGAAGACACGCACGCGCGGGCTCGCCGCGTCCAGGCGCCGCATGTAGTCGTAGACTTCCTTCGAATAGGGCAGCTTGTTCGGCGCGCCGGCGATGTCGCCTAACACGACCTTGGGTGTGGGCACGGTCCGCGACGCCGGCAGGTAATCGACGAGCGGGGAGAGGAAGAACTTCTCCGTCGTGTATTCGAGGATCTTCTTCGTGTATTCCTCGTCGATCGCCTGTTTCGGGTCCCGGCCCGGGCGATCCGCGGAAGGAGTGGCGGAGCTGCCGTTACCGCCCTGCGCGTGCACAAAGGTCGGCGCGAGCGTGAGCGCGATAAGCGCTAGAAGTCTGGTGCCGTCTCGAAGGGTCATCGTGGGTTCCGACGGTTCAATGGGCCCATCCCATCGGTGGGTTCGGCCTCAGGGGGAATTGTGCAGCCGCGGTGGGATGTTACGCCATGCCGCAGTTCTCGCGGGAATGTGCGGGCAAAGAGAAGGGCCCTGGAACCAATCGGTCCCAGGGCCCTCGAACTACTGAAGTGGAATCAGCCAATCATCACGGAACGTCAGACAGACGAACGACGCGGAAGTTGTCGGCGCCAATGATCCCGGCGTCGATGCCCGTCAGGACATACCCGATCTGCTTCAACGTGGTGGCGTTGGGAGCGGCCTGGTTTGAGACCACCGTGGTCGGACCGATAGCCAGCGACACCTTGTTCGAGTTGCCATTCAACGTTGTGAGGTTGACCGTGATCTTGAAGTCCTGGTGCACGTTCTGAACCCATGTGCCGACGTTGGTGGTCACGCCGCCAGCGGTGAACAGGAGCTTGTTCACGCTGTTCTCGGTCACGTACGAAAGCCGGGCGATTTCGGCGCCTGCGCCATTGAGGACGACAAACGGCGCTTCCTTCACGTTCGGCTTCGTCTGCACGGACTGCCATGTGATTT
This sequence comes from Gemmatimonadaceae bacterium, assembly GCA_035559475.1. Taxonomy (GTDB): domain Bacteria; phylum Gemmatimonadota; class Gemmatimonadetes; order Gemmatimonadales; family Gemmatimonadaceae; genus JABWBJ01. The sequence continues at coordinate 38 of DATMBT010000308.1, read as the reverse complement.
CGTAGGTGCCAACCGTCTCGTTATCCGAACCATTCACC
>DATMBT010000307.1:0-3808 GCA_035559475.1 Gemmatimonadaceae bacterium | reverse complement strand
TGGATGGAGTGGGCGACAAGTACCGTGAGAGCTTCGCTTCGCTGTCGTGGACGCACCTCCTCTCCACCGATGTGTCGGCGGGCGTCACCGGATACGGTTTCACCACGCGCGGATTCTACGACTATCCGTCGGGCGCGCCCGGTCCTGCCCTGCGATACAACTCGGCATCTCGCTGGGGTGGAATCATTGCGGCCGCGCACGCCATCAAGGGGCGCCTGACGATTGACGGTGGCGCGCACGGGATGACGTACTCAAAGGACCACGAGTTCATCGAACGTCCCGACCTGGGCTATTCGGGATACTCGAACACAGGCTTCAAGACGGAAGCGAGCGCGTTCGGAAAGGCCAGTTACGCGATGGGCTCGACCACGGTGTTCGGTGACCTGCAGGTTCGCACCGCGGAATTCCGGTATCGGCCGACCGAAGGGTACGGCCTCGAGGAAGTCAGCGAACGCTGGAACTTCGTGAATCCCAAGGTTGGCGTGACGGTGCGCACCGCTGAGCGCATGACACTCTTTGCCTCTTACGGGACCACGGGTCGCGAGCCTACGCGCAGCGACCTGTTCGCGGGAGCGGATGACGTCACGCCTGACGATGCGCCCGCGTTGCTGCCGTTGACGCGCGTGAAGCCTGAGTACGTGAATGATCTCGAGGCCGGGGCAACGTTCGACCTGGACCGGCTTGGCATCACGGTGAACGTGTTCGACATGCGATTTCGCGATGAGATCGCGCGCACGGGCGCGACCACGCCGCTGGGCTACGACATCCGTGCGAATGTCGGAAACAGCTACCGTTGGGGAATCGAGGTGGACGCGACGCTTGCGCTCACGTCGAGCCTGGACCTGGGCGCTTCGATGACGGTGAGCAACAATCAGATCGACGCGTTCACCGATGAAGGAACCGGCATCACCTACAGCGACGTGGAGCCGATCCTGACTCCGGCTTTCCTGTCCACGCAGCAGCTCACGTGGCGCGCGAATTCACGTCTCAGGCTGACGGCAGACGGCAGGTACCAGGGGCTGAGCTTTCTCGCGCCGGTCGGCGACGAGCGCCTGACGAGTCCAGCGTTCTACGTGCTCGATAGCGGACTTCGGTACGACCTCGGGGCCACCACGCTCAGCGTGCACGGTCGCAACCTGCTCGACCGCAGAGCGTATCCGTCGGGCGACGTGAGTGGTGGGGTGCCGAGGTACTTCATACTTGCGCCGCGGAGTGTGGACGTGACGCTTACAATCCGGCGCTGACGCTCGGATGGCGGAAGGCGGATATCGGACCAGGCGATAACCCAATTATCAGGGCCCGAGTCTGCAAAACAAATTGACCGCGGAGAGCGCTGAGGACGCGGAGGCGAATAGCCGATAGCTCGCCAGCCATCCTCCGCGATCTCTGCGAACTCCGCGGTTCAAGCTGTTTAGAAGGAGCGCACCTCGGAATGCCCTACTTCGGGTCTCCCCGAACCGCTTCCTTCACAATGTACGGCACGCCATCGGTCATCCACTTCGGCGCGGGCGCGCCCTTGAGGTAGTGATCGAAGAACTGGAAGTAGCGGATCGTCAGGTCGCGACGGTTCGCCAGGCCACGAAGCCCGTGGCCCTCGCCGGGATACGCCAGCAGAACCGCCTTCTTCCCATTGAAGCGCAGCGCGTTGTAGAAGTTCATACCTTCGCTGAACGCCACTGTGGGATCCGCGGTGCCGTGCATGATCAGGAACGGCGCCACCGTGTTAGGCGCCTGCGCCAGCGCGCTCTCGAAGCGATACAACTCGGGATCATCCCACGGCGACTTGCCCCAGCGTCCCTGGCCGAACATGTAGTACTCGTTCCCGTTCGCGCCGCTGCCTCCGGCGACCTGGTACGACCATCCCCAGCTCTGGCTGAAGTCCGAGAACAGGTCGGTGACACCGGCGCCCATGCCTACCGCGGCAAACATCTTTGACCGCGTGCCGATGAATGCTGCGCCCTCCCCGCCGTAGCTGTGCCCGTGCACGCCGATCTTCTTCGGGTCCGCGTAACCGAGCTCGATGACCTTCTTCGTTGCCGCTTCCACCGCCTCGAGCATGTCGCTGTGCGACGACCCGGTCCGGAAATACACGTCGGCGAGCATGGTGATGTATCCGTGACTCAAGGCTTCCACTGGAAGAGAGCCCATGCCCGTCAGAAAGTTCGGCGGTGTGTATCGGTGCATGTTCTGCGAGTTCTTCTCGTAGAAACTCACCAGCATCGGCCGCTTCTCGCCGGGCTTGTAGTCGTCAGGCAGCGCCAGGATGCCCTGCAGACGCACGCCGTCCCGGTTCTTGTAGTCAAACAGGACGCGCCGGCCCCACATGAACTCCGCCTGCTGCGGGTTGGCGTCGGTAATCCTGCGTGAGTCGGCCAGCGTCGGTCCGGAGACCCTTAGATCCGGAAACTCAGCAAACGTCTGTCGCGTGAAGAGGAAACGCTCCGCCTTTTCGGCCCGCACCGGCGTGCTGAACACCGCGTCGTCGAACAACACTTCCTTCAGCTCGTTTCCCTCGAGGCGGTAGAAGCCCGCCTTCTTGGTGTATTCGCCATACGCCGACAGCATGATCGGTTTCGTAACGTCGAACTCGCGCCCTGAACGCACCCGCCGCGGCGCGGCGGAGTCGATCGGTTCGAAAGAAATCGGGCGGAATCGCACTTCACGGCGCGCGCCCATGCCAGCCGTGAGGTTTTTCGTTCCCGCCGAGCCGTCCAGCGGGATCAGCACCAGGTCATAGCGCTGCGCGACAATCGCGTTTTTCCCATCGGGCGTAAACCCGATCACTCCGTACGCCGGCTTCGGCCCTGGATAGTCGAACTCGTTGTTGATGAACCCGTTCGTGCCGTTGCCCAGCGTGCGCGCGGTCCCGGCGTCGAGGTCAAACGCCTGAAAGTGGTTGTCCTTCCAGTAGAGGTACTGGCGGCCATCGGGGGAGATGCCTAACGCGTGCTGCCCGGTGAGCTGGCCCTTCATCATCAGCGTCCGCTCGCCGGTGGTCGTGTTCACGCGATAGAAGTCGGCGGCCGGGCGCTTGTAGTCGGACACGTAGGCACGGGGGTCGCGGCCCACAGCCCAGCGGCCGTCGAGCGAGATCTCGACCTCGCGCATGCCGGAGTCGCTGAGCGTGACGTACCGGCCTTCGGTCACGTCGAACGCCTGGCGGAAGGTGAAGTTCCGGTCCGCCTCGGCGCGGATCATCTGCACCGACTGGATCCGATCGTCGTCGGTGCGCCAGATGTCCACGTCGGCGATCGAGTCCGTGCTCCTGCGCCTCGCCGAGTCAGCCGTGGACGTCTGCGGCATGATGCCAAGGAAGACGCGCCGGCCGTCTTCGCTCCATGACAGGGGCGCGCGTTCGCTGACGACGAAGCCTTTCGGGAAACCGGCAGAGTTCCACGGCTCCAGCCTGGCCGGTACGAGTTCGGGATCGTCGAGGAGCGTGCGGAGGCCAGAGAACGCGACGAGCAGGTTGTCGCGCTCGCGCATCCGCTCGACCGTGCGACCCTTGAGCACTGCCAGGCGGTTCCCGTCATCGCTCCACGTCAGGCGGTTGTACTGCAACGTGTCGTTGTCGAGGACGTGAGTGCGGCCACTGCGGAGGTCGAAGAGAAAGAGGCCGTTCCCATCCCTGACCTGGGCGTCCACGGTGTACGCGAGCAGGTCGCCCTGCCGGTTGAACGTGATGTCGCCGACGGATCCGAGGAACAGCGATCGTCCCGAGGCGAGCTCGTGGACCACCGCGTCCGCGCCGCGCGCCGCGTTAGGTCCACCAACGGGGGCCGCCGGGGCGCCGGCACCGCGCCCTCCA
>DATMBT010000306.1:0-4018 GCA_035559475.1 Gemmatimonadaceae bacterium | reverse complement strand
TCACAACCACGGAGTTGTTAGGCAACGCCGCCGCCGCGGACGCGGGCGCCAAGGACCGTTACGAACGCATCCGGCGCGAGCTGGCGTCCCTTCCTGGCGTCAGGGACGTGGGCGTTGGTTCGCCGATACCGCTCCGCTCGTCCGATGTGCGGTTCGACCTCAAGCTCGAGGACAAGCCCCCGGTACCCGGCGAGACCACCCCACGCGCCGAGATGCGTACTGCCGATCCATACTTCTTCCAGGCGGCGGGGATTCCGGTGCTCAACGGCCGCCCGTTCGCCGACACTGATCGGTGGGGCACGACACGGGTCGTGGTCGTCAACCAGGTCTTCGTTGATCGATTCTTCCCCGGTGAGGATCCCATCGGCAAACGAGTGGCGTTTACCGGCGAGGTGTTGAGGTTCAGCCCGATCAGCGGCGACTGGCGCACGATCGTCGGCGTGACAGCGAACACGCGGGACGGCGGCCTGGATGCCACGCCGCAGCCGGTGATGTTCCTGCCATTTGCCCAGGAGCTGGCGATTGGCGGTGGATTGGTGATCCGCGCCGACAGCAATGTCGCGGGATTGACCGCGGCCGCAACGCGCATCGTGCGCCGCATCGCCCCAACGGCTCCCATCATCAACGTATTGACCATTCGGCAGATCAAGGACGAGAGCGTGTCGCCGCGACGACTCAACGCGGCACTGCTGTCGTCGTTCAGCCTCCTGGCGGTGATCATCGCGGCCGTGGGAATCGCCGGCGTGCTCGCGTTTTCGGTGAGCGCGCGAACGACCGAGATCGGCATCCGGATGAGCCTTGGTGCGGATCGCGGCCGGGTGCAGCGCATGATCCTGGGTGAAGGCGGCTCGCTGCTTGCGATCGGCCTCGCGTTAGGTGTCGCCGGCGCCTTCCTCGCCACGCGGGTGATTCGCGGGCTGCTTTTCGGCGTTGAACCCGACGACCCGATGACCCTGGCGGGTGTGGCGATGGTGATGGCCGCGATCGGGATCTTCGCGTGCTGGATCCCGGCGCTCCGTGCGGCACGGATCGACCCGGCGATAACCATGAGGGCGCAATAACACCAGGACGTTGAAATGCGCTTGACGTACGTGGTTCACATCCTCGCAGGCAGCGTGGCGCTTCTTTCGGGCTATCTCGCACTCTCCGTGAAGAAAGGTTCCGGACTCCACCGGAAGAGCGGGATGCTGTTCGTCGGAGCGATGCTCACGACGGCCACGTTCGGCCTGGTGATGGCGGCGGGGCGGGGCGTAGCGCCAGCGGTCAATATTCCCGCGGGGTTGATCTCCGCCTATCTCGTCGTCACGTCGCTTACCACCGTCCGTCCTCCTGCCTCCAGTGCGCGCAAACTGCATGTCGGAGCAATGATCGTGGCGCTGGCAACCGGCCTGGCGAGTCTCACGTTCGGCTTCGAAGCCATCGCCAGTGGGGGCACGAGGCTTGGCATGCCGGCGTTCCCGTTCTTCCTGTTTGGCCTTGTCGGAATAACGGGGTGTGTCGGTGATATGCGCGTCCTGCGCTCGGGAGCCTTGCAAGGCTCGTCGCGACTGGCACGGCACCTGTGGCGGATGTGCTTTGCATTATTCATCGCCGCATTGTCGTTCTTCATCGGCCAGTCCGACGAATTCCCGGAAGGACTTCGCATCATGCCACTCCTTGCGCTCCCGGTACTGGCCGTCCTCGTGAGCATGTTCTACTGGCTGTGGCGAGTGCGAATCCGGCGAAGCTTGCGCGGCATGACAGTCGTTGGTGCACCTGACGTCGCGCGGGTCCGGTAAGGCTGCGAGCCTTTGCCTCGACAGGTAGTTGACCGAGGGCACCTGCTTGCCGACAGACAGTTTTCCGCGGCCTCGAAAGGGGTCGAGACCCACCAGAAACCAGTTCTGCTAACCTCTTCGACGAGTAGGCCTTAGGTCCTACACGCCGTTCCGTGCCCAACCGTTACCGTACCAAGCGCCCGGATGCAGTGCTCCCGGCCTGCGCCAGCCGTCGGCGGTGCCTAACGCCACTCAGCGGGTTGTGTTCACGGAACTGGGGAAGGGGCGGAACTGGGGATGTGGGAGCAGGCTCCAATCGTTTGACAGGCCGGAGCCTGGCCCCAGCTTCCGTGAACTAACTGCTCCTGTGTTATGACCCGGAGCAGGTAATCCTGAGGGGATGGCGGGGCGCCGTCCCTCTGTTGCATCGTTGAAGCGCAATGCCCTACTGCATCAGCGAGGTTCGTCACCGCGAGTTCCCCAGCAAGGGAGCAGTTGCGGTCGCGCTCGATTCGATAGGAATGCGCTTCGATATGCTGCTCGGCGCGTTCCAGACGTACATCTGCCCAGTGTCCCCGCGAGCCGGTCGCGGATTTCAGGAAGACCTGGCCGAAGACCTCGAGAGCTACCTGGAAGGTGCGTTGCGCGGGGATGGCCTGCGTCCCACGAGGCGGCCCGACGACCTGGTGTATTCGCGCGCACTCAATCAGCACGCCGACTTCGGGATCGTTCACGACGCAACGCGTAAGCGCGTGCTCTTCGAGGTCGTGTTCAGCCCGAACTTCGAGGAGAACCTGGTCAAGTTCCAGATCGGCGCCAACGAGGGCACGCTCGCCACGGCCGTCATGATTCTCCCCATCGACCGGCGCGCGATCAACGAGGCGCACACCAGCATGGCCGAATACGAGCCGGTCGCGAAAGTCGTCGAGGTCCTTCGGCCAACGTATCCCCTGCTCCTGATCGGGTTGCGCGGTTCGCACGCCGCCTGACGTTGCGGACTCGCCCGGGCGATAGATTCGCGACATGAGCCCGCGAAAAGAACTTCCGCACGGCCCGGCGCCAAGCCGGTTTCGCCCGCACCCCTGGCATGGGCTCGAGGTCGGGCCGGAACCGCCCGAGCTGCTCAACGCGTTCATCGAGATCACGCCATTTGACGTGATGAAGTACGAAGTCGACAAACATTCCGGCTACTTGCGCATCGACCGCCCGCAGCGCGGTTCGTCGCAACCGCCGGCGCTCTACGGCTTCATTCCGCGCACGTATTGCGGCAGCGCCGTGCAGCGGCTCTCACCGACGTCGAAGCGTGGGGATGGTGATCCACTCGACATCTGTGTGCTGAGCGAGCGACCGATCACGCGCAGCGAGATCATCGTGCGGGCGCGCGTGGTTGGCGGGCTGCAGATGGTGGACAACGACGACGCCGACGACAAGATCATCGCGGTCCTCGACAACGACTTCGTCTATGGGACCGCACGCGACATCAAGGACCTGCCGACGGTCCTGGTCGAGCGCCTGCAGCACTATTTCGCGACGTACAAGCTTGTTCCGGAGCGACCCAACGTGGTGCACATCGAACGAGTGTACGGGCGCGCGCATGCGTTCCGTGTGGTGCGCGCTGCCATGCGCGACTATGCCGAGGCCTTTGGTGAGGACGCGCCGGTGCGCTGGGAGGATTGAGTCACCGATTCAGTCTTCATCGCGGTGGACGCACCGCGATGCAGCGGGCATTACTTGACCCTGACGGTGACGCTCCCGGACTTCCCGCCGCTGGACGCGGTGATGGTCACACTTCCGCTCCTGATTCCTGACACCAGGCCGGTGTTGCTCACGGTGGCCCTCGACTGATCCGACGACGTCCACGTCACGGTTCGACCGGTCAGCACATTGCCTTGCTGGTCCGTCAGTGTCGCGACGAGTTGCACAGTTTTGCCCACATCGATGGTAGGATCCCGCGGCGTGACAACGATGCGGTCGACCGCGGCTAGTGGAACCTGGACACTGATTGACGCGGTTCCACTCGCAGTCCCCGAGATTGCGGTAATGGTTGCGGTACCCGCGGCCACGCCCGTGACGACGCCAGTCGACGACACGCCTGCGAGGAACCGGTTGCTGGTCGACCACGTGACCGGCGCGTTGCTGATCACGGTTCCGTTGGCATCGCGCACAACGGCTGAAAGTTGCACGCTCTGACCGACTGCCACGTTGGCTTGTGCGGGACTGACGACGACCAGCATTGCGGTCGCGACACCAGCGGTGACCTG
>DATMBT010000305.1:0-4914 GCA_035559475.1 Gemmatimonadaceae bacterium | reverse complement strand
TCTCGACGAACTGGGAAAGGCCACGACTCACGGCCAGTCGATGTCGCTTTTCGGGATGCATCCGCGCCTGTCGCACATGATCCTCCGCGCTTCAGGCAGTGGCCTCGGTGCCCTCGGGTGCGAATTGGCCGCCATCCTGGGTGAGCGCGACCCCCTGCGAAGCCTGCGCGACACTGTCGGCACTGACCTGGGATCACGGGTCGACGCAATGCGAAAGCCGCGCGAGTACCCGGGCGTCGACCAGGGCGCACTGCGCAGAGCCGCGGATCAGGCGCGTCATTGGCAATCGCGTTTGTCGAAGGACGATGTGGCGGAGCGCCACGCCGACCCGACGGCGCTGGGTCGCGTGCTCGCACTCGCGTTCCCAGAGCGTCTGGCGCGGCGCCGCCCCGGTCCCCAGCCACGCTACCTGCTGCGCAATGGAACGGGCGCAACGCTTCCCGAAGGCGATCCACTTGGCCAGGAACCGTTTCTCGTGATTGCGGAATCGGACGGACGCGTCCCCGAGGCCAGGGCCTGGCTCACTGCGCCGGTCACCCTTTCAGATGTCGAAGAAGATTTCGGGGACCAGGTCATCGAAGCCCACGACGTCGAATGGGACGAGGAGCACGGAATCCGCGCATGGAAGGAGCGGCGGCTCGGCGCACTCGTCTTGTCGCGCGGCCTGGAACGTTCGCCCGATCCCCAGCGAGTGGCCGATGCCGTGGCAGAGGGAATCAGGCGGCACGGATTGGACCTGCTTCCATGGAGCGAGGGAGCAATTCGCCTCCGGGAACGACTCGCGTTTCTGCGCGCGCATGACCCGTCCTGGCCCGATATGTCCGACGGAGCCCTGATGGTTTCACTGCTCGAGAACCTTCATGACGCATTGGGACGGATTCGTTCGAGCCGGGAACTGCGAACGCTCGATGTAGCGGGCTCACTCCTCGGAGTGCTCGATTGGGATCAGCGACGGCGCCTGGAGCAACTCGCGCCTACGCATTTCGAAGCGCCGACCGGTTCGCGACTGACGATTGACTACAGTGATCCTCAGGCGCCGAGCGTGTCTGTTCGGCTGCAGGAAATGTTCGGCGCACGTGAGACCCCCACGGTGCTGGGTGGACGCGTCGCCCTCACCCTGCACCTCCTGTCCCCGGCCCAACGCCCCGTTCAGGTGACCCGCGACCTCGCAGGCTTCTGGCGCTCATCGTACTTCGACGTTCGCAAGGACCTGCGCGCGAGGTACCCGAAGCATGCATGGCCCGACGATCCGGTGACGGCCACGCCAACAAAGCGGGCCAGGTGATCGGGCGTTGGCGACGTTGCTCGACACGCTCCGTGCATTGCGTATCGCGACTTGCCGCTTTGCGCTTTGTGATTTGCGCTGCACCTTTCACCGCATGAATCGTCTCGCGCTCGTCTCGTTCCTGTTGGCCTGTGCCGCGTGCGTTGAGGAAGCACCGGTCTCGCAGTTCCCTGAGCAGGTCATCCCCACCACGATCACGACCTCGGATAACGACCTCCAACCGGGCGAGACTGCCACGCTTTCGGTCACGATCACCAACACGCTTGAAGAAGGTGTGCAGCTCACGTTTCCAACCTCGTGTCAGGCGTTCGTCTATATCCGGAACTCATCAGGACGCGTGACAACGCCGGAAAACGGCACATATGAGTGCGCGTCAGTGCCGTCGTCCATCAACCTCGACGTCGGCGCTTCCAAGACTTTCACGTTCGAGTGGGGCGGCGGAATCGAGTTCGGGCCGCCCGGATCGTCGACCCGTGTGCCACCGGGTTCGTACTACGCGTCCGCCGAGTTGCGAGCGGACGGATATCTCGCTCTCGCGTTCCCCATCCTCATCGTGGTCCACTAACCGCATGCATCCTCGATACCTCCTGGTTCTCTTGATGACACTTCCGGTCGCTGCCACCGCGCAGGACGCTCACCTCGAAAAGGCGCGGCGAGTCCTCCAGGCCGTGCCGCTGGTCGACGGCCATAACGACTTGCCCTGGTACATCCGGGCCGACGTCAAGGAGTCACCGCTCGACGTCGAGGCGTACGACCTTCGTCGCCCCACGTCAGGCAACACCGACCTGGCACGCCTGAAGGCGGGCATGGTGGGTGGCCAGTTCTGGTCCGTCTACGTGCCGGGCGATTATCGCGACTCCGGGTTCGCGCGCGTCCAGCTCGAGCAGATCGACATCGCGCGACGGGTCATCGCGAAGTATCCGGATGTGCTGCAACCGGCATTCACCGCGCAGGACATCTGGACGGCACACGCGGCGGGACGCATCGGTTCGCTCCTGGGTGCCGAGGGCGGTCACGTCATCGAGAACTCGCTTGGGGCGCTACGGACGTATTACGGCCTCGGCGTGCGCTACATGACCCTCACGCATAACGTGACGCTCGACTGGGCGGACGCCGCTGCCGATTCGGCTCGCCATGGCGGCCTCACGCGGTTTGGTGAGGAGGTCGTGAGGGAAATGAACCGGCTCGGGATGCTGGTCGACCTCTCGCACGTCTCTCCAGGCACCATGAGTGACGCCCTGAACGTGAGCGAGTCGCCAGTGATCTTCTCGCACTCCTCCGCGCGCGCTTTGACCGATGTGCCACGCAATGTGCCCGATTCCATCCTGACCCGCCTCCGCACGAACGGTGGCGTGGTGATGGTCACCTTCGTGCCCGGCTTCGTCTCGCAGAAGGTCGTTGACCGCAACGCTCGCCGCCGTCAGCAGCAGGAGGATCTCACGCGCCGGATGCCGAAGGACACCGCGGGCGTAACGCGAGCGATGGCGCAGTGGGACACCGCGAACCCCCTCCCCAAGGCGACGCTCGCCGACGTCGCCGACCATATCGAGCACGTGCGGAAGGTCGCCGGCGTGGATCATGTGGGGATCGGTTCCGACTATGACGGAACGGACAACCAGCTGCCCGTTGGACTCGAGGATGTCTCCAGGTTCCCGGCGTTGCTCGCTGAACTCTCGCGACGAGGCTGGTCCGAGGAAGACCTGAGGAAGCTCGCGGGTGAAAACGTGCTTCGCGCGATGAGCACCGCTGAACGCGTGGCGGCGCGACTGCAACGTGAACGTCCACCGTCAACACGGACCATCGAACAACTCGACGGAAAGCGCGCATCGTAGAAATCTGAAAACTGCGGCACGAACAAACTCACACTCGCGCAAACGCACCAATCTTCTTACGTTGTACTTCGGCGGGCCACTCCGGTCGCCAGTCATGCGACAGGTTCGGCGCCAGGATCTCCGGGGATCCTGGCGCCGAACCTTTTTTCAGCCACTGTTTCTTCGTTAGGCTGCGTCGCGGCGGGGGGGAACGACCGCTCCGGGGAGTGCCGTCAGGCCCTGATGACCAGGCTGTCGACAGGCGTGCGCCGGACCAGTCCGGCCGGGTGAAATCAGCAATCGGCGGGGAAGTCCATTACCTTCCACCGCGTCGGTGAGACTACTCACTACTCACCAGTCACTACTCACTAACAGGGAAGCCGCATGGGAAAGGGCGACAAAAAGACAAAGCGCGGAAAGATCAACCGGGCCAGCTACGGCAAGAATCGCAAGCGCAAGTCGACGAAGAAAACGAAGCCAGCGGCGCGCGCGGCCTAGCGACCGATCACCGCGCCGGAAGGAGCGGCGGCATTCTTCTGCTCCCAGATCCAGCGCTCGAGGTGTGAGCCGAGTACGGGAAGGGGCACCGAACCCACTCGCAGTATTTCCCGATGAAACGCCGGGGCACTGAAGCGATCGCCAAGTTCGCGCATCGCCCACCGGCGTAATCCGCGCAGTTCACGCGCTCCCAGCGTCGCGCCCGCAAGACTCGCCGGCGCCTCGACAGCTTCGACGATGAAGTCGCGTTCGAGGTCGTCGTCACTGTCGGGCAGGTACGCTCGAAGGAACTCCAGCGCGTCGGCGCGACTCCAGCCAGCGGCATTGATGCCGGTATCAACCACCAATCCGCACGCCGCGGCGAGCTCGCGCATGCGGACCCCGAAGCGTTGCCACGGGGTCAACGCCCCCGATACCGAGTCCGCGATTTCCAGGACGTACATCTGCCAGCCTTTCACGAAACCGTCGTGACTCCCCACCCATCGGAATCGCGGCAGCGTCATGTTCTCGAACTGTGTCCCGCGTTGCAGGTGAAGGCCCGGCATGAGATCGCCCAGCACCAGCCCCGGAAGTACGAACGCCGAGCGCCGCTCCAGTTGCAGCGTGTTGAGCAGGTAGCGAGCAGCGGGCATCGCCAACGTCGCTCCCTCATACGTCGCGAGTGGCGCTCCAGCCTCGGCCTCAGTCGGCAACACTGCAATAGAGAGGGGGAGCGTGGGGACGGGCTTGAAGAGCGAATCGAAGGTTTTTGTGGCTTGCTCGAAAAGGCTCGCCGTGAGCTCAGCAACGGACACCCGGTCATCCAGCACGAACATCGAGTCACTCGCGAGCTTCGCTCGCAACGAATCGCGGTTCACCGGCAAACCCGCCTCACGCCGCGCCTCACCCGCGAGCGCGGCGATGCGCGCCACTTCGCGCAGCCCGATCGCATGGGCGTCTTCGACTGTCACGTTCAGCGTCGATCGATACCGCAACAACGCTCCGTAGTGCGCAACTCCCCCCGGGAGCCCGGAAAGACCTGCAGCGTCTGTACGGGTCGACTCCAGTTCGAGGAACGTTGCGAGGGAATCCAGTAATGGATTCACTTTTTCTTCGATCAGCTTGCTGGTCGTGCTATCGAGCATGTCCCGCCAGCTCGAACTGATCGATATGAGAGTGTCGTGCGGGGGACTGAAGGGGCTCACGGACGCCGGCGCAATCAGGCTGCGGACATGCGCGACGGCTCGATCCGCACTCTGGCGCGACAGTCGGATGTCGCGCTTCGATCGCTCCTCGAAGTCCCTGCGAATGTCACGCGCCACATCGCTCACCGAATTCACC
>DATMBT010000304.1:0-5231 GCA_035559475.1 Gemmatimonadaceae bacterium | reverse complement strand
AGGCGCGGCCGCGCTGGCGATCAGAACGGCCAGGAAAAAGGCGATCCTTGTTTTCACGGAATGATTCTCGGCAACACGTCAGCGTCCCGGAGACCCAGGCTGGCCTTGACGCCGGGTGGAAGGAGGATGCCCACGACCGTCGGCTTTCCGACGATGTACTTGCGTGCGTAGGCTCGAAGGTCATCCAGCGTCTGGGAGGCCATGTTGTCGATGTAGCCCATGTAGTACTCCAGGCCCGAAACGCTCCACCAGAATCCGATGGTGTGGATGTGGTCCGCGTGCGGCCGGTCAAAACCAAACGCAGTGCTCACCGCGCGTTCGGCCTTCGTAGCTATCAGTTGGTCCGGCGTGATGTAGCCAGGATCGGCGAGTCGCTCCACTTCCTTCTGCAAGGCAGCGATCGCCTCCTTCAACCGGTCTGGCGTCGTCTGTCCCACGATGCTGATCGGACCAACCTGGTTGAGCGTGTAGTAGTTGACGCCAATCGATTGGAAGAGTCCCGTGTCTACGAGCCTGCGCTGGAGCTGCGATCCAGGCTGGTTCAACGCGTCAGAAAAAACGTCTGCGGCATAGGTCGCGCCGGGGTCCTGCCGGACGCTGGGACCCTGCCATTGCAGCATCACCGTGACCGCACCGACCGGCCGTTCGACGTAGACCGCAGTGCTCTGGGTCAACGCGGGAATTGCCGGAATCGGTTCTGCGGCAAATGGATCTTCGGCCCGCGGCCAGTCGCCAAGGTACCGCTCGGCCATCGCAAACACCGTATCGGCGCTGACGTCGCCCGTGACGATGAGGGCAGTGTTGTTGGGCACATAGTACCGTTTCTGAATCTCGAAGAGTTGCGCCGGCGTCACGGTTTGAAGCACACGACGCTCGCCAATGATGTTCTTGCGGCTCCACTGGCCAGGATAAAGCGCCTGTCCCGTCTTGAACTGGAGCTCGAAGAAGGGGCTCGACTCGTTCCGGTCGTATTCGCCCAGCACGACCTGTCGCTCGCGCTCCAGTTCCTGGCTCAGGAACTTCGGCCAGCGGAGCGCGGCGGTCATCAACTTGAGACCGCCCTCGAGACTGTCCGCTGGCAGCGACATGTAGTAGTTGACGCGCTCTTCCTGCGTGGTGCCGTTGAACGACGCGCCAAGCTCCGAGGAGCGCTGGATGAACGCGTCGGGCTCGGGCAGCTGCGCGTTCGCCTTGAAGAACATGTGCTCGTACATGTGCGCCAGGCCTTCAGTGCCCGGGCGCTGCGTGAACGAGCCGTTCCGAACGTCGAACTCAATCGTCGCTAACGGGACGCCATGGTTTTCGGCGACGATCACTTCGAGACCGTTTGCGAGGACCTTGTGGCGAATGAATTTTTCGAGCTCTGTGCGCTGCGCGCTGACCGGGGCCGGGGCCAGCGCGGCGACGGCCACGCATGCCGCGACTGCGACCTTACTGGTCCAGCTGCTTGCGTAGCGTCGAATAGCGAATTGGGGGATCGTCACGCTGGCTATTTCCCGGGTTCCCTGGTTTTCTTTGTGCGCCGATGGCAGAACATCGCGACACACTAGCCCAGTTCGGGGCACTGGCCGCGCGGCGCCTTGAGGCCTCGCGACTCCGGCGAGACGTCCCGTTAGCACCGTACACCACTTTCAAGATCGGTGGTCCGGCGGACCTCCTGTACGATGCCACGACGGCAGACGATCTCGCAAACGCCGTCGAGACGTGCCGGGAGGTCGGTTTGCCCCATTTCGTCCTCGGGCTTGGCGCAAACATTCTCGTTGGCGACCGTGGCTTTCGCGGTGTCGTGATACGAAACGTCGCCCGAGCGTTCCGATTCGATGGAACGCGACTGTGGGCCGAAAGTGGCGCAGTCATGCAGGATCTCATCCTGGCCTCGGTGCGGCGCGGCTTGTCCGGACTGGAGCACTACATCGGAATCCCGAGCACGGTTGGTGGAGCGGTCTGGCAGAACCTGCACTTCCTGTCGCCGGCGCCGGAACGCGAGCGCACGATGTTCATCGAGGAAGTGTTCGATTGTTGTGAATTGCTAAGCCAGGAGGGTGGACGGCGCGTGGTCCATCGGGGCGACATGGCCTTCGGCTACGACACCAGCATCCTTCATTACCGGCGCGACGTCGCACTGTCCACGACGTTTTCCCTCGTCCCTGGGGACACGGATCGCATGAACCGCATTCTCCAGGAGAACCTGGCGTGGCGAGGCGCTCGTCATCCCTGGCTGGAG
This sequence comes from Gemmatimonadaceae bacterium, assembly GCA_035559475.1. Lineage (GTDB taxonomy): Bacteria > Gemmatimonadota > Gemmatimonadetes > Gemmatimonadales > Gemmatimonadaceae > JABWBJ01. Next base: position 3,007 of record DATMBT010000304.1, on the reverse strand, counting down.
ATTCACCCGAGCGCGGGATCCATCTTCAAGAAGATCGAGGGAGTTGGCGCGGGTCGGCTCGTGGACCAGTGTGGTCTCAAGGGATATCGGGTCGGCGACGCGCAGGTTTCCTATTTGCACGCGAACATCGTCGTGAACCTGGGATCTGCCACCGCCGCGAACGTGAGGCAACTCATCGCGGAGATCCAGCATCGCGTCGCCGAGCAGCATGGCCAGCATCTCGAGCCCGAAATAGGCTTTGTCGGCGAGTTCTGAGCACGGCGGACAGGAACAGCCGCGCGCACGGCTGGCGTGGCTGGTCGCCGGACCCGCGTTGTACGTGCTGCTCCGGGCGATCGCGCCCGACACACTGGAGCCGGCGGCGCAACACGTACTCGGCCTGGCTGCATGGATGGCTATCTGGTGGGTGACAGAACCAGTACCGCTCGCCGCGACGTCCCTGCTTCCGGCTGGTTTGCTTCCAGCATTGGGCGTAATGAGCGGGAGGGATGCCGTCGCGCCGTACGCCAATGAACTCGTCTTCCTGTTCCTCGGCGGCTTCCTGCTCGCAGCCGCGCTGGAGCGGTGGAATGCACACGCGCGGATCGCATACGGCCTGATTTCCGCCATCGGCCTTTCGGGACGCCGCATTGTGCTGGGCGTGATGCTCGCCACGGGCGTTATCTCGATGTGGATCTCGAACACGGCGACCGCCGCGATGATGTATCCCATCGTGCTCGCGATCACGCCACTGTTTTCCGGGGCGGATCGGGACGCGCAGCACACGAGGACCGCGTTGCTCCTGGGCATGGCATACGCGGCATCGATTGGCGGGATGGGGACGCTTCTTGGCACACCGCCTAACCTCATCCTCGCAGGCGCAGCAAAAGAGCTCGCAGGGCAGGAGGTCTCGTTTCTCTCCTTCCTCGCGTTTGGTGTGCCGTTGGTGGTAATCCTGCTGCCCTTGTGCTGGGCGTTGCTCGTATTCGTGCTCTTCCCTTCCCGCGCCACGCTGGATTCCCGGGCAACCGACGTGCTGCGCGACCGTCGAACAGCGTTAGGCCCGTTGCGGGGCGGCGAGCTGGCGACGCTCTGCGTCTTCATCGCCACTGCGATGGCGTGGCTCGCGCGCGAGCGAAAGGAGTTCGGCGCGTTTACCGTGCCCGGACTGGTTGACATCGCTCCACGCCTGACCGATGCAACCATCGGGATACTCGGCGCGCTCGTCCTGTTCGTCATCCCCGCTCGCGATCGCGATGGATCAAGCCGTTCGCTGCTCACCTGGGAAGAGGCCCGCGTGATTCCCTGGGACGTGTTGCTGCTTTTCGGCGGCGGCCTTTCCCTGGCGGCCGCCATGGAATCCACCGGCCTGGCCCGGTGGCTCGGCGATCACATGAGCGTCCTCGGAAGCCTGCCCCCGATTGCCATCTACCTCGGCCTCGCGCTGTTCGTCCTGGTGTTGAGTGAACTCGCGTCGAACACCGCAGTCGCAACCATGATGATGCCGATCGTCGCGACCCTCGCGAAGGCCGTTGACCAGCCGCCACTGCTGCTGATGCTGGTCGCGGCGCTGGCCGCGTCCACCGGATTCGCGCTTCCGGTTGCCACTCCGCCCAACACGATCGTATTCGGGTCGGGGCAGATCAGGGTGAAGGACATGGTGCGCGCCGGACTCCTGCTCGACGCAGTCGCCGTCCTGCTCCTCGTGGCCGTCGTGGCGCTGGTGTACCCGCTGGTCTTTGGTTAGGCGTCGGCGTCCGGTGTGAGCGGAGCTGCGCTCCGGCGCTGCTCGCGGCGGGTCGCGATGATCGAGGCGAGGGCCCCGGCCGCCAGGATCGCGATCACGACGCCGAGCATATAGAGGTTCACGTTAGGCCCCAGAAACCCCTTCAGGAGGTCGCCCGTCAGCATCTTGGCCCCGATGAGGCCGAGAATGGCGGAGAGCGACGTCTTCAGGTACCTGAACTTCTCGATCGCGCCAGCCAGCGCGAAGTACAGCGAGCGAAGGCCGAGGATCGCGAACACGTTGCTCGTGAAGACGAGGAACGGGTCGGCGGTGATGGCGAACGCTGCCGGAATCGAGTCCAGCGCGAACACGAGGTCCAGGACGTCGATCAGGACGAGGCCCACGGCGAGCGGTGTGAGCATCCGGCGGCCATCGACAATCGCCGTGAAGTGATGCTCGTTGAACTGCCCGGTGACCGGGAAGAAGCGCCGCAGCAGCCGGATGATGAATACTTCGTCCGTCTCGATGTGCCCCTCATCCTTCGTGAGGAGCATCTTGATCGCGGTGTAGACCAGGAACGCGCCGAAGACATACAGGATCCAGTGATAGCGCGAGACCAGGGCCACGCCGACCACGATCATGACGCCGCGCAGGAACAGCGCGCCGAGGATGCCCCAGATCAGCACCCGATGCTGGAACTGCGGCGGAATACGAAGGTGAACAAAGATCATCGCCATCACGAACACATTGTCGGCGCTCAGCGACAGCTCGATGAGGTACCCGGTGATGAACTTGAGCGCTGCCAGGCGGCCGTCGTTGACCGTGTTGTCCATACGATCGACGTGGATGCCTAACGCCATCCAATGGTTCTCGTAGGCGAAGTAGATGAACCCGGCGAAGGCGAAGGCCAGGACCACCAGCACTGCGGTGAACGTCAGCGCCTCGCGCACCGAGATCACGTGCGCCTTGCGATTCACGACGCCGAGGTCGATGGCCAGCATGACCAGCACGAACAGGAGGAATCCCGCCCATGCCCAGATCTCGTAGTCGATGGGACTATCCTCTCATGCGCAGGCGAGGCCGCGCGGGCTGCGACCGGAAGAATCGGAAGCCGTTCATGTGGAAACCCACTCCCGCCACACACCTTCGTCCACTCCAACCGTGAATCGATGGCCGAAGCGCACGAGCGGCTGCTTCAACATCAGCGGCTCTTCGGTCAGGCGCTTCAGCCACCAGTCGTCCGAGTGCATGGAGCGCTGAAGTCCCAGGTCGAGAAAGCGTTTCGACTCACGGTCGACGAGG
>DATMBT010000303.1:0-5687 GCA_035559475.1 Gemmatimonadaceae bacterium | reverse complement strand
CGCCGAAACTGGCCGGTGAAGCCGACAAGGCCCTCGTCTCCGAGCTGGTCGGGGGGTTGGTCAGCAAGGATGCGCTCACCTGGAAGAACTCCCTCTCGGAAGACATCAAGGTTTCCGCCGTCATCGGTAAGGAAGGCGGGTCGCTGTCCATTCCTGCCGCCGGCTTCTACCTCACGATTACCGAAGGTGCGGTGCAGGAGCCGACGGACTTCACCGTCACGGCGCTCAAGGGGAAACTCGTCGCGTATGAGTTCGGCCCGCACGGTATCACGTTCAAGAAAGCACTCCAGGCCCGCCAGGACCTCGGCCTCACAGACTGGAGGCTGCTGCAGCTAACGCCCCTCGTTGCCGGGTATTTCTCCGACGAGGCGCACCTCGACTACTCGGCCAAGACGGCCCTTCTGTCCGAGGTGATCACCGGCGTTACCACCCCGCTCACGAAACAATTCAAGTTCTCGATCGAGCACTTTTCGGGGTACGTCGTGGCCTGGTAGACGGAGTTCAGTGACAACCTTCACAATCCCTTAGCAGGACGGCGGAGCGCCCTCACGTGGCTCCGCCGTTTTGCTTCCGGTAAGAAACGCCGTGCCGCCCGCAGTCGTCGGCTGTGGTCTCCCGCGACCACCGGAATGGCCACGGACATATCCAGCAAGGTTGAGCAGCCAGAGGCGCCCCCGCGTTCCGGTGATGCGGCGGCGCTGCTTGACCTTGCCGCCAGGGCGGAGCGGGAAGGGCAGCGTGCGGTCGCACGGCAGCTCTACGAGCAGGTCCTGCTGGCGTCGTTCAACAGCCTGACGCCTGCCAACTGTTGCGCGGGGCTGCTCGGCGCGGCACGCACGTTCCAGGTGGACGGACAATCCGATGCGGCGCTCGACTGCCTCGAGGTCGCGGAGTTCATCGCGACCGCCAACGCGGACCACGGCGCGCTGGGCGCTGTCCTGAACGTGCGCGCCGTCGTGGCGTGGCAACGAGGCAACCTGGATGGAGCCGAGCGACTCTACCTGACCGCGCAACAGTGTGCGGAGCAGGGTGGCGACCAGCGACTCGTCGCGATGATTGCCCAGAACCGCGGAATCATCGCCACCGTGCGCGGTGAGTTCTCACTCGCGCTCGTGCACTATCGGGCGAGCCTCGAGGCGTATCGGCGCCTCGGACACGTGCCGCAGCTGTGCGGAGTCCTGAACAACATCGGCATGGTCCACACGGATCTCGGCCAGTGGGAAGACGCGGAGTGCGCATTCAGCGAAGCGGTGGACGCAGCCGACGCCGCGGGCGACGCCGTGACGCGCGTGTTGATCGACGTCAACGTCGCGGAGCTGGCGATCGCGCGGGACGACTTCGTGCGAGCACGGGCCGTGTGCCTGTCCTCACTGCGTCGCGCAAAAAAAATCGGCGACGAGAGCGTCGAGGCTGAGCTGCTCAAGCACCTCGGCGTTGTCGCAAGGGAAACCGGACATCTTGCCGATGCCGAAAAACACTTTGACCGCGCCGACAATCTGGCGCGGGCACGACAGAACGTCCTTCTCGAAGCGGAAATCGCACGCGAGCGATCGGACCTGCTGACGCGCCAGGGACGGTTCCGTGAGACCGTGCAGAACCTCAACCGCGCCCATGGGTTGTTCGCCGACCTGCGCGCACAACATGACCTGCGCGACATCGACCGCCGCTCGATGCGCGTGGAGGGCACGTTCCTCGACGTGGTCCGCCAGTGGGGCGAGTCCATCGAGTCGAAGGACGCATACACGCAGGGTCACTGTGTGCGCGTCGCGGACCTCGGCTGCGCCATCGCCCGGCGCCTTGGCTGGGATGACCGTCGCCTCTTCTGGTTCCGCGTCGGCGCCCTGCTGCACGATGTCGGGAAGATCGACGTCCCCGCCGAGATCCTGAACAAGCCGGGCCGCCTGACGAGTGAGGAATGGGCGCTGATGCGCGCGCATCCCGAGGCGGGCGTTGAACTGCTGCGCGGTATCGACTTCCCCGAGGATGTCCTGCCGATCGTGCTCTCACATCACGAGAAATGGGACGGCACAGGCTATCCACACGGCCTCGCTGGCGAGTCCATCCCGCTGTCGGCCCGCATCCTCGGCCTCGCCGACGTTTACGACGCGCTGGTCACCGATCGTAGCTACAGGGCCGGGCTTCAGCATGCCGAAGCCATGAAGGTCATGGCCCAGGATGCGGGATCGCATTTCGACCCTTCGCTCTTCCGGGAGTTTGAGGCGGTCATCAGGGACCCGCGGGCACGCCTGGTGTTCTGAGAGGCGCTTGCGCCCACGACGGCGTGCCCGAGAAGTGGCGTGCTGGTTGCTGGTTGCTGGTTGGTGGTTCTGGCTGCTGGTTGCTTGCGCTGGCACAAGCCCGAGCAGCCAGTACCAGGACTAGCAACAAGCAACCAGCAACCAGCGTCACGTCGGCACCTGCAACACCCCCGGCAACCGGACTAGGTTTCCCTCGCCGGCGCGCGCCGTCTCGCGCGACCGCGATGCCCTTCGCGTCGCAGACAGTTCCGTCCGTATTGAACGGGCGTGTTGTGCACGCCAAGTCCTGACAACCCGATGGAAAACTCGAGAATCCCGGTAATTGTGGGTGCCGCTCGCACCCCGATTGGCCGTTATCTTGGCGCGCTTTCTTCGTTGAGCGCGCCGCAACTGGGTGGGATCGCAATTCGTGAAGCGGTGCGCCGCAGCGGCGTGTCGCCCGATCACCTCCAGGAAGTCATCATGGGCAACGTGCTGCAGGGCGGCGTCGGTCAGGCGCCCGCACGCCAGGCGATGCTCACGGCCGGAATCCCTGCGTCGGTCTCGGCTGTCACGATCAACAAGGTCTGCGGATCAGGCCTCAAGTCCGTCATGCTCGCGGCGCAGGCCATTCGCGCGGGCGATGCCGATGCGATCGTCGCCGGCGGCATGGAGTCGATGTCCAATGCACCGCACTATGTGTACGGCTATCGCAGCGGCGTGAAGCTCGGGGACCAGACCCTCGTTGACGGCATGATCCGCGACGGTCTCTGGTGCGCGACGTGCAACGTGCACATGGGCAGTCACGCCGAATACACCGCACAGCAGGCGAATGTCTCGAGAGAGCGCCAGGACGAGTTCGCGGCGGAGTCGCATCGACGCGCGGTCGCCGCCCAGGATGCGGGGAAGTTCCGCGCCGAGATTGTGTCGGTTGAGATTCCTGGCCGAAAAGGTCCGACCATTGTCGACAGCGACGAAGGTCCCAGGCGGGATACCACCGCACAGTCGCTGGCCGGGTTGAAGCCAGCCTTCGGTGGAAAGGGCGATACTGACCTGACGGTCACGGCGGGGAACGCCTCCACGCTGAACGACGGTGCCGCGGCTGTTGTCGTGGTCACCGAAGCATTCGCCAGGCAGCACGGCCTCAAGGTGCTCGCGCGAATCGATTCGTACGCGACCGGCGCGGTGCATCCCCGCGACCTCTTCTTCGCGCCCATCCGCGCCGTCCGCAACCTTCTCGCGAAGGAGAATTCGACGATCGGTGACTTCGACCTCATCGAGGCGAACGAGGCGTTTGCCTCCCAGTCCTTGGCCGATGCCGACGCGCTTGAGTTTGATCTTTCGAAAGTCAACGTGAATGGCGGCGCGATAGCCCTTGGCCATCCGATTGGTGCCAGTGGCGCCCGTGTGCTGGTCACGCTGCTGTACGCGCTGGCGGATCGCGGCGCGCGCCGCGGGCTGGCAACGCTCTGCCTTGGCGGCGGCGATGCGGTCGCGCTCAGCATAACGCGAGCCTGACGCGAGTCTCACCTCACCGCTACCGGCCCTGACTCCTGTCCACATCCTCGGCAGCAGCGCCGGCCGTCTCGCCTCCGTGGCGACTGGCCGTATTCCTGCTCGCCTGTGCGGTGGGCGTGCTTGGCCTGGGCTTCGCGCAGTCGCTGGTCTCCCAGTGGATTCCTGTCGGTGCTCGGCAGGCCTCATTCATGATCGTGATGGCCGGCGGGTTGTTGATCGGCCACGCCTGGACGTTCCACCTGGTGGACCCGCGCGCCTGGGAGTTCGTCGGCCTGGGCAGGAGCGCCTGGCTCCCGTCACGGGTGGCTACGTGCGCCTTGCTGGGGGCGCTGGCGATCGCCATTCCCTCGACCGCATTGCTCGCCATGGGGTGGCTGCGGCTGGTCGCGGAGCCCGCGGGATCGTCGTTAGGCGCGGCGCTGGCGGCGTTGGTCGTCCTGGTGCCGGCGTCGCTGTGGGAGGAGTTGTTCGTGCGCGGGTACGCGTTTTCGGTGCTGCGGGAGCGATGGGGTCCTCGGGTGGCCATTGTGTTGACCGCCGTCCTCTTCTCCCTGATGCACTTCCTGAACGCTGGTGCTTCAGCGCAAGCCGTCAGCGTCGTGCTCATGGCGGGACTGTTCCTCGGCCTCATCCGCGAGACGACTCGCAGCCTGTACGCTGCCTGGGCGGCTCATCTGGCGTGGAATGTTGTGCTCGTGGGGATTCTGCATGCGACGGTCAGCGGCGTGACGCTCGCTGCACCGGACTATCGACTGGTGGACGCCGGTCCCGACTGGGCGACTGGCGGGACGTGGGGCCCCGAAGGTGGATACTTTGCCTTGGCGGGCCTGGTGGCGATGACATGGTACGTGTACTGGCGGTCGACGCGCCGCCCGGAGCCTGACGAATGAGCGAACCGATCGCGGTGATAGGGGCGGGCCAGATGGGGAGCGGGATCGCCCACGTGGCGGCGGTGAACGGATATATGGTGACGATGATCGATGTCGCCGACACCGCGCTCGAGAAGGGCCGCGCGACCATCGCCGGCAACATGGAACGGCAGGTGAAGAAAGGCACGCTCGATGCCACGGCGCGCGACGCGGCACTCTCGCGAATCGTGGTTTCCACCAAGCTGGACGCCGCTGCCGCTGCGCGCGTGGTGATCGAGGCCGCCACCGAGCGCGCCGATCTCAAGTTCAGGATTTTCGAGGACCTCGATCGCATCGCCCAGCCTGGCGCTATCCTCGCGACGAACACGAGCTCCATTTCGATCACGACGATAGCGGCGCGCACGAAGCGTCCCGAGTTGGTGATCGGGATGCACTTCATGAATCCGGTTCCCGTGATGCAACTGGTGGAAGTGATCAGGGGTCTCGCGACGAGCGATGAGACCACGTCGCGCGTGACCGCGCTTGCCCGCGCCCTGGGAAAGACACCAGTCGAGGTGAATGACGCACCGGGCTTTGTCGCGAATCGCGTGCTCATGCCCATGATCAATGAGGCGGTCTTTTGCCTGATGGAGGGCGTTGGCACGGCCGAGTCCATCGACACCGTGATGAAGCTGGGCATGAACCATCCCATGGGGCCGCTCGCGCTGGCTGACCTGATCGGGCTGGACACCTGCCTGTCGATCATGGAGGTGCTGCATTCGGGCATCGGCGAGGACAAATACCGGCCGTGTCCATTGCTCCGGAAATACGTCGACGCCGGCTGGTTAGGCAGGAAAGCTGGTCGAGGCTTCTACAAGTACTGAGGAAGCCAGAGGCCGGGGGCCATTCCTTTCCGACCAATGCTGCAGTGATCGTTTCGCAGTGTATCTCCCATCTCCCATTTCCCATCTAGTCAGTGTCCTGGGCCCTCATCCCACTTACTGAAGAACAGCGGGCGATCCAGCGCGCCGCGCGCGACTTTGCGCGCGACGAACTCGCGCCTGCCATCGGGGAGCGCGACCGG
>DATMBT010000302.1:0-2080 GCA_035559475.1 Gemmatimonadaceae bacterium | reverse complement strand
GCGACCCTCGCACTTCGAGGTACCGGGCGTTTGCGGATCGGGCGGCGGCCAGCGCTGCGCGGATCAACGCCGCAGCAATGTCCGGGTCTTCCGCGATCGGTGGCCCGCAATGGAACTGATATGGGAGTGCTACCCACTTCTCCCCGAGTGGCCACACGCGCTGGCGAACCACGACAAAAACACCGCGGACTTCGGTTCCACTGCGTGCGACGAAGAAATGAGTCTGGTGACCATACCCCTGGGCGAGGACCGAGGCCCAGGCGTCACCCTGGAAGATCGTGGCGTGCGCATCGCCTTCCAGGAAGCGGCTTGCATCGGCCCCCGGGACCTGGCGCATCTCGACCACCACGCTGGTCACCTGACGCCTCCGGCATCGACCGCGCGCAGGAGATCGATCAGGTTCTGCGCGCTGCCTTTCGTCGCCTGGAGGTCGACGGGGAGGCCACACAATGTGCGCGCCCGTTCTTCCGCGTCAGGGCACGATCCCATCGCGTATTCGCTCTGCGCCAATTCGGACTGGCGCTCGATCGGGTAGATGGGCGTCGACAAAGGCCAGGCGATTAACTCCATCCGTCGCCGGCGCGCCGCGTCGAGCAAAGCGTCCTTGTATCGCGCCAGTACCGGGTAATAGTAGAGCGGGGACTTTGTCGCGGCCGGCACTTTCTGGATAGTCGAGAGGTCACCCAGCGCGCCATCATATTGGGACGACAGTTGGCCGGCATGCGCAACGCGGCGGTCAGCGTCCCGGAGCCCTCGAAGCCCCCACTCTGCCTGCCGCGACGAGATCCTGACGGGCAACGAAGTGACTTCTTCCCGGATCGAGTCCTGGAGCGTCTGGCGCTCCTGATTCCTGCGCAATCGCCGGTTGAGGGTCCATAGGGGCCAATACCTGGATGGGGATAGCACCGCGTCGTATGCGACTCGCGTGAGCTGCCATTGCAGTTCGCCCAGTGGCGACCTTACGGGCCCGGCATCCCGCACTTTGCGGATGAGCCCCGCGAGGTGCTCATCCCCGGTCACGACACAGCCGCCCGCGCCAAGCGGCATCGGCTTGCGGAAGTTGTGGCTCCAGATGGATGCGATTCCCCGCGCGCCAACCCCCTGCGAAGGACTCGACGGCGGCAGGCAGTGGGCGCAGTCCTCGATCAGCGGGATGCCGCGCCGGCTTGCGAGGTCAACGATCGCATCGAGTCCGGTATGGGTTCCGTACGTGTGCTGAAAGACGATCGCGCGCGTGCGCGACGTCAGGCGCCGCGCTACGGAACTGGCGTCCATGTTCAACGCGCCGGACGACTGGAGGTCGGCATACACCGGCCGGCAACCAGCCGACTGGATGGCCAGCACGACCACGCGACACGTCAGCGCGGAGACGATGACCTCGTCCCCCGGTCGGATGCCTAACGCGTCGAGCAGCATTCGCAGGCCGAGTCGCGCATACGTGACCGACACCGCGTACGGTTGTCCCACCCGTGCCGCAAACGCGTGTTCGAAGGCCGTTACCGGGTCTGACGGCGTCACTGCGACGTCGAGTCGAACCGGTACTCCATGACATGCACTTTCGTGTCGCCGTAGAACTGCCTTGTCGAAACGAACTTGAATCCCAGCTTGCTGTACATCGCGAATGCCACCGAATTATCCTCGGCAATCGTGCCCATGCGTATCGCTTCCGCGCCACGTTGCCTCAGTTTTTCCATCGTGGCTTTCAGGATCATGGTGCCGATGCCACGCCCACTGAAACCGCTCGCGACGGCGAAAGTCAGGACCTCGCATTGTGATCCTCCGTCTCCGGGATCCTTCCCGTAGGTCAGGCCTCTCCAGAACGTGGCAAGCATGTTTCGCCGGAACAGCTTCGGCAGGATTACGATGGCGGCGGGGACGCCATACACCATCGCGAACTCCCGGTAAAAACGCCCCACGTGCACGACCGCAGCGGCGTAGCCGACGACTCGCCCGTCTACTTCGGCCGCCACGCAGACGGCGTGACGCGATGTGCAGAAGGCGCGATGGAGCAGCGTCAGGAATCCCATTCCAAAATCACGCAGGCGGCCCCACGATATCTCCGTGTACATCAGGTGGGCCA
>DATMBT010000301.1:0-5349 GCA_035559475.1 Gemmatimonadaceae bacterium | reverse complement strand
AAGGTCACGCGGCGTTCATGATGGTGGAGCGACTGCGTGAGTTGACCACGCGTGGCGTGCCACTCGACGACGCCACGAAAGAAGTGCGTGCGCGCAGCGTGTTCACCACGCACACGCCGGTTCCCGCGGGTCATGACACGTTCACGTTCGAGGACCTCGCGCGGTGCTCGGGACCGGTGTGGGAGCAACTCGGCGTCAGTCGTGAGACGTTCTTCGACATCGGCACGCATCCCACTGACGAACCGGGACGCTTTCACATGACCGTGACGGCGCTTCGGCTGTCGAAGCATGTGAACGCGGTGTCGCGACGTCATGGCGATGTCTCGCGCCAGATCTGGGCACCGCTCTGGCCCGATCGCGAGGCTGGTCGCGTGCCGATCAGCCACATCACGAACGGTGTGCATGCGCAGACATGGATGGCGTGGGAGGTTGCCGAGCTACTGGACGGGTCCCTCGGCTCCGACTGGATCGAGCGCATGACCGACATCCCGATGTGGGAGGGGGTCCTGGGTATCGATGACGCGACGCTGTGGCGCGTGCACCTGAAGCTCAAGGTCGCGCTGATGAACTTCATTCGCGAAGAAGCGCGCCGTCGCTGGGTGCGGCACTGGCAGGAGGCGACTCACGTGGTGGGGGCGGGCACACTCCTTAATCCCGACTGCCTGACTATCGGGTTTGCCCGACGCTTTGCCACCTATAAACGCGCCGACCTGATCTTTCGGGACATCGACCGGTTACGTGCCCTTCTGGTGAACTCGGCGCGGCCAGTGCAAATCATCTTTGCCGGGAAGGCGCATCCTGCTGACACGCCCGGGAAGGAGGTTCTGCGCGCCGTGTACGGTTTCACCCGCGATGCCAGGCTGGAGGGACGCGTGGCGTTCATCGAGGACTACGAGCTGCACCTCGCGCATCGCCTGGTGCAGGGCGTGGATATCTGGCTCAACCTGCCGCGTGTACCGATGGAGGCCAGCGGCACCAGCGGCATGAAGGCGGCGTTGAACGGCGTGCCGCAACTCTCGACGCTCGACGGCTGGTGGCACGAGGCGTACGAGGGACTGAACGGATGGGCGATCCCGCCGGCATCGACGCGCGCGACGCCTGACGAGTGGGACGCGGAACGACTGTACCGCCTGCTCGAGGAGCAGGTGGTTCCGGCGTACTACACGCGCGACGACCAGGGCATCCCCACGGCCTGGGTGCAGAAGATGAAACACGCGCTGCGCGTGGCGGGCCAGCAGTTCACGGCGCGCCGGATGGTCATGGACTACGTCGGACAGCACTACGTGCCGGCCATGCGCGGCAACGGCGTGCCTGACGATCCCCCGACTGCCTGACGAGAGCCACATGGCCAGCCGCCGTCGCCGCACGCCGCCAACCGTCACCCCGACCTCGACCCTGCCGGTCGAGGCGCGGACGGTGGCTGCCGGCGGTACACCCTACCCGCTGGTGTCCGGGCCCGACAACGACCCGGTGACGGTGGTGCACCTGGCGGCGGAGCTCGCGCCGTTCGCGCGCACCGGTGGGCTGGGCGAGGCGGTGTCGAGTCTCGCTCACTACCAGGCACGGTCGGGCATCAAGTCCATCATCATGATGCCGCTGTACAAGCAGGTGACCGAGGTCGCCACGGACCTGACGCCGGTTGGCGACCCGTTCCCGGTCATCGTCGGGCCGAGGCACGAGGTGGCTCGCCTCTACGAATCGCGCGCGTTGATGGACAACCCGCGCCAGGGCAAGCCGCGGATCCTGTTCATCCACAACCCCGAGTACTTCGGCCGCGACCAGATCTATGGCGACAGCCGCGGCGACTACCGCGACAACCATCGCCGGTTCGCGTTCTTCTGCCTCGCAGCGCTCAACGTGCTGCCTAACGTCGCGACGGCGCCGGTCCTGCTGCACGCGCACGACTGGCACGCGGCCCTGGCGACGGTCTACCTGCGCGCCTTCGACTCGAACCCGGACCGCGAGTTTTATCGACGCACATCCAGCGTCCTTACCGTTCATAACGCGGGTTTCCAGGGCCACTTCCCGACGGACACAATGGCGGAACTCGGACTGCCGTGGGAACTGTTCAATTTCCAGCAGCTCGAGTGGTACGGCCGGGTCAACCTGCTCAAGGGCGGCATGGCGTTCGCGGACGCGGTCACGACCGTGAGTCCGTCGCATGCGCACGAGCTGCGGACGCCGGCCGGCGGATTCGGCCTGCACGACGCCTTCATCGGCCTGCGTGAGCGTTTCGTCGGCATCGTGAACGGCATCGACCAGCAGGAGTGGGACCCGGCCACCGACCCGATCATCACCGCGCGGTACACGAAGGACGACCTCTCGGGAAAGAAGCGGTGCAAGGCGGCCCTGCAGCGCGTGTTCGGCCTGCCGCAACGCTCGCGCGTGCCGATCTTCGGCATGAGTGCAAGGATGGTCTACCAGAAAGGCCTGGACCTCATCCTTGGCAGCCCGCGATTCCTGTCGCTCGACGCGCAGTTCTTCTTCCTGGGGCAGGGCGAGAAAAAATACGTCGACATTCTCACCGAGATCGCGCTGCGCGCGCCGGGACGCATCGGCGTGCAGACGAACTTCACCGGCACGCAGGAGCACCGGCTCATGGCCGGCGCTGACGTGATCATCATGCCGTCGCAGTACGAGCCGTGCGGACTCACGCAGATGCGCGCGCAACGGTATGGGTCGCTGCCGGTGGCCCGGCGCGTCGGCGGCCTGGCGGACACCATCGAAGACGGTGTCACGGGCTTCCTGTTCGACGGGTTCTCCACGAGCGAATTCCTTGCGGCGTGCATCCGGGCGATCGATCACTACCAGCATCCCGACACGTGGAACGAGATGCAGCGCGAGGCGATGTCGCGCGACTTCGGCTGGGACCGTTCGGAGCACAAGTACCGCGACCTGTATCGGCGCGTCCTCGCATCGCCAAGGTTCCGGCGCTAGCACATGAACCAGGTGGACGTGGTGGTCATGCTGCACAGCCATTTGCCGTACGTGCTGAACCACGGACGGTGGCCGCACGGCAGCGACTGGATCTGCGAAGCGGCGATCGACACGTACCTGCCGCTGGTGGAGAAGTTCAGGGCGCTCGACGCCATGAACATCGCGGCGCCGGTGACGATCGGCTTCACGCCGATCCTCGCCAATCAGCTCGAGCATCCGACGTTCGCGAAGGAGCTCGAGGCGTACTTCGAGCAGCGACTCGGGTTCTGCGACGAGGCACCGGCGTCACTCGAGTCCACCGGCGACGGTCACCTGCTGCCGCTGGTGGAGTACTGGCGTGCCCGCCTGGTGCGCCTGCGCCTGCTGTTCCACGAACTCGGGCGCGACATCCCGCGCGAGTTCCGCCGGCTCCAGGACGCCGAGCGCCTCGAGGTGACGTCGTCGGCCGCGACGCACGGCTTCCTGCCGATGCTCAAGCACGACGCGAGCATCAAACTGCAGCTCGCGTTAGGCTCGGCGGAGCACCAGCGGGTGTTCGGTCGCGCGGCGGACGGGGTGTGGGTGCCCGAGTGCGCCTACCGGCCGGCCGGCCCGTGGGCCATGAACGGGGAACGTCCGGTGGAGCGCGATGGCATCGAGGCGCACGTGGCCTGGGCCGGGTTCCGGTACTTCTTCGTCGACTCGCACATGGCGCGCGCCGGGAGCCCGTTAGGCGTCTACGGCGAACGGTTTGCCGGCGAAACATTGCGGATCGCGGCCGTCGACGCGGAGGGGCCATACACCGCCTCACGAACGCCTTACGAGGCGTATCGCGTGACCGACGCGACATCGGTACGGGAGGTCGCGGCGCTGGTGCGCGATCCTCGTTCGTCGATGCAGGTGTGGAGCCGGCACGGTGGCTATCCGGGCGCCGCGCCGTACCTCGAGTTCCACAAGATTCGCTGGCCCGGGGGACTCAAGCTGTGGCGCGTGAGCGAGCCGGGGACCGACCTCGGCGCAAAGGCGCCGTATGATCCCGACGCGGCCCGTCGTCAGGCAACGTTTCACGCGGGCCACTTTGCCGCTTTGCTCGACCAGGTGGGCAGCACGCAGCAGGTTGACGGCCGCGTGATCGTTGCGCCGTTCGACACCGAACTGTTCGGACACTGGTGGTTCGAGGGTCCCGATTTCCTCGGTGACCTGTATGCGCACCTGCCGGACCATCCGCGCCTGCGTGCCACGACAGCCGGCAGTCACCTCGACGCGCACGCGCCACTGGCCGGGCTTCGACTCGCCGAAGGTTCGTGGGGCGCGAACGGCGACTTCTCGATGTGGAACGGTCCTGCCGTCAAATGGACCTGGCCCATCATCTGGGAAGTTGAAGACCGGTTCTGGTCGCTCGCTCCACGCGCGCTCGCCAACGAACGGACGCATGAGATCCTGGCCCAGGCGGCGAGGTCGATGTTGCTGCTGCAGTCGTCCGACTGGCAGTTCATCATTTCGACCGGCGAGGTCGAGGACTACGCGGTTCGCCGTTTCCACGGTCATGCCGGCGATTGCGCGCAACTGATGAACGCGCTGGAAGCCGCATTGTCGGGGCAGGACGTCGATGGTGGCGTGAGGCTCGCGCGCGATTTGCAGCAACGGGACGATGTTTTCAGGACGATCGTCCCATCCATCGTTCAGGCGCTGTCGTAAGCAAGACGCCAGAAGCCAGCGGGTTGTTTCCGCCCATCCGCCATCCGCCATCCGTCATAGTGCCCTCTGTTGTAATTCACGGCCACTTCTACCAACCGCCGCGAGAGGACCCATTCCTCGACGAGGTGGAGGCAGAGCTTTCGGCGGCGCCGTTCCATGACTGGAACCAGCGGATCGAACGCGAGTGTTATCGCGCCGTGGTGGCCGCACGAATCACGGCGCGCGACGGTCGGATCGCGCGGCTCGTGAACACGCTCGAGTCGATTTCATTCAACTACGGGCCCACCCTGCTCGAATGGATGGAGCGCGAAGCGAAGGCGACCTACGAAGCGATCCTTGCCGCTGACGTCACGAGCGCGAGACGCCTGAAGGGTCACGGGAACGCCATCGCACAACCGTATCACCACACGATCCTCCCGCTGGCGACTCGTCGCGACAAGATGACCGAAGTGCGGTGGGGGATCGCGGACTTTCGACGGCGGTACGGGCGCGAGCCGGAAGGCATGTGGCTGCCCGAGACGGCGGTTGATCTCGAGACACTCGAAGTACTCGCCGGTGAAGGAATCACGTTCACGATCGTCGCGCCGCACCAGGTGACGCGCGTGCCGGGTGGCGGCCGCCCGGGTTTGTGTCGCCTGCCGGGTGGGTCATCGATTGCCTTGTTCGTATACCGTGGCGATTCCTCTCACGCCGTGGCGTTCGGCGGCGCGCTGCACGATGGCGTCGCCTGGGGGC
>DATMBT010000300.1:0-3214 GCA_035559475.1 Gemmatimonadaceae bacterium | reverse complement strand
GTCCAGCAGCTCGGCAACCTCCCACGCCATCCATGTCTGCGCATGGACGCCGTTCGTGATGTGGCTGATCGGCACGCGACCAGCCTCGCGATCGGGCCAGAGCGGTGCCCAGATCTGTCGCGAGACATCGCCATGACGTCGCGACACCGCGTTCACATGCTTCGACAACCGTAGCGCCGTCACGGTCATGTGGAAGCGTCCCGGTTCGTCAGTGGGATGCGTGCCGATGTCGAAGAACGTCTCACGACTCACGCCGAGTTGCTCCCACACCGGTCCCGAGCACCGCGCGAGGTCCTCGAACGTGAACGTGTCATGACCCGCGGGCACCGGCGTGTGCGTGGTGAACACGCTGCGCGCACGCACCTCCTTCGTGGCGTCGTCGAGTGGCACGCCACGCGTGGTCAACTCACGCAGCCGCTCCACCATCATGAACGCCGCATGACCTTCGTTCGCGTGCCACGCCGCGGGGGCGACACCGAGTGCGCGCAACACACGCACGCCGCCGACGCCAAGGATCCACTCCTGCTTGAGTCGCACCTCGGGCCCACCGATGTACAGTTTCGCCGTGAGGTCGCGATCGTCTTCGTGGTTCTGTTGCAGGTTGGTATCGAGCAGGTACACCGGCACACGACCGACACGCATGAGCCACGCGCCGATGTGCACGTCACGGCCGTTGGTCTCCACGCGCGCAAGGAACGGCTCCCGACTGGACCCGTACACACGTTCGAGCGGCGCGTTGACCACATCGAACCGCTCGTCGGAATCTTCCTGCCAGCCGTCGAGGCGCAGCTTCTGGTCGAAGTATCCCTTCGTGTAGAAGAGCCCGACGCCCACAAGCGGCACACCGAGGTCCGATGCGGCCTTGCAGTGGTCGCCCGCCAGCACGCCGAGGCCGCCTGAATAGATCGGGACCGAGTTATGCAGCCCGAACTCGGCGCAGAAATAGGCGACCGTCTGCGACGGAAGATCAGCGTGTTCGGTGGCGAACCATGTGTCTTTTGCTTCCTGCTCGCGCCGGAATTCCGTCATCATCCGGTCGTACGCTTCCAGGAAGCGCGGATCCCGCGCGCAGTCGTTCAAACGCCCCGGATCGATTCGACGCAGGATCGCAATTGGGTTGTGGCGGGTCAGGTGCCACAACGGCTCGTCGAGTACCTGGAATACACGCCGCGCAATTCGCTTCCAGCTCCACGACACGTTGGTGGCGACGTCAGCCAGCCCTTCGATGCGTTCTGGAAGGTAGGGAAAGCGGTTCCGGTCGACGGGCATAGGGCGCGAAAGCTAATGCAGAATGCAGAATGAAGAATGCAGATCTCAGAGTGGCGGCCCGTTCTGCACTCTGCATTCTGCGATGTGCACTCTGCATTTCAGTGTCCCGTATGCATTTCCCGTTCGACGCGGGCCCAGGCCGCCTGTTCTCCCACGTTGCTGGTCACCAGCGACACCACAATGGCAATGGCAAATGACAGGGGTATCGTGATCAGGGCAGGGTTTCGCAGTGGGAATGGCGCCGACGCGTGCTTGAGGATGTCGACCTGAATCGTTGGCGATAGATAGATCAGGGTAAGCGTGGCAGCGGTGCCGATCACCATGCTCGCGACCACGCCGGCGGTCGTGCAGCGGCGCCAGAAGATCGACAGGACCAGCGCCGGAAAGTTCGCGCTGGCCGCGATGGCAAAGGCCAGCCCCACCATGTACGCCACGTTCTGCCCCTTGAACGTGATGCCCAGCATGACGGCGACAACAGCGAGTACCACCGTCGCAAAGCGCGCCACCCGGAGCTGTTCGCCGGGCGTCGCGTGTCCGCCGCGCGCCACGTTCACCCACAGGTCGTGTGAGAGGGCCGCGGCGCCGGACAGGGTCAACCCCGCGACCACGGCCAGGATCGTCGCGAACGCCACCGCCGCGATGAAGCCGAGGAACGGCGTACCGCCTAACGTTTCGGCCAGGAGCGGCGCCGCCATGTTCCCGCCGGCATCGACGGCCTTGATGGCATCCGGCCCGACCAGCACCATGGCGCCGAATCCAAGCACAAAGGTCATCAGGTAGAAAAAACCGATCAGCCCTGTCGCATAGAACACCGACTTCCGCGCGGTCTGCGCGTCAGGCACGGTGTAGAAACGCATCAGGATGTGCGGCAGCCCCGCGGTCCCGAACATCAGCGCCATGCCCAGCGAGACCGCGTCGAGCGGCTTCGACACCAGCCGTCCCGGCGCCAGCACGCCGTCGCCGTATTGGGCCGCCGCTGCGGCGAACAGCTTGACCGGATTGAACCCGAACTTCGACAGCACCATCAGCGCGAGCACGGCCGCGCCGCCAAGCAGGAGGACGGCTTTCACAATCTGGACCCACGTGGTCGCGATCATCCCGCCGAAGAGCACGTAAGCGAGCATGGCCGCGCCGACGATCATGATCGCCGTTTCGTAGTTGAGCCCGAACATGAGCCGGATCAGTCCACCCGCACCGACCATCTGCGCAATGAGGTAGAACGTCACCGTGGCCAGCGTGCCGATGGCGGCCGCGATGCGGACTGGCGTCTGCTTCAGTCGCGACGCCACGACATCGGCAAACGTGTATTTGCCCAGGTTCCGCAGTGGTTCGGCGATCAGGAACAGCACCACGGGCCAACCAACCAGCCAGCCCGTCGAATAGATCAATCCGTCGAAGCCGGTGGTGGATACCAGTCCCGCGATGCCAAGGAAGCTGGCGGCACTCATGTAGTCGCCGGCGAGCGCGAAGCCGTTTTGTCCAGCGGTGATGGTGCGCCCCGCGGCGTAGAACTCTTCCGTTGTGCGCGTGCGGCGCGCGGCCCACCAGGTGATTCCCAGGGTGATGGAGATGAAGCCGAAGAAGAACGCCATCGCAACCGCGTTGGGTTCGCCGATGCGTGTAGCCTGCTCGACGGGAGCCTGGAGCGCGATCACTTGTGGTCTCCGGAACGAAGTGCGTGCAATGCCGGGTCATAGTGCACGTTCGCCCACCGCACGTAGATCCAGGTCATGATCCACGACAACACGATCACCAGCGCGCCGAACAACACCCCGATGCTCAGGCCCGGTGATACCAGTCGGCCGAGTAATGGCTTGTTATAGGCGACCAGCAGGATGAACCCGAAGTACAGGGCCACCATGACGATCGTGAGCACGATGGCAATGCGCCAACGGCGGCGCGCGAGGTCCTGGAACGCAGCATCATTGCCGGCTGTTGTCACGCG
>DATMBT010000299.1:0-11234 GCA_035559475.1 Gemmatimonadaceae bacterium | reverse complement strand
CTCACGTTACCGCCGGTGACGATGGAGCAGTTTGTCCGCGTGTGCCTGCAGGACAAGCTCATGCCACCGAAGTCCACCTGGTTTGTGCCGAAGATCAGGTCGGGACTGGTCATGGCAATGGTGTGACAACCAGCTGAGTTGTGAGTGCTATTTGCTGGAGCAGCCTGCTGGCTGCTGGAGCTTGATGCACCCAGCTCCAGCACCAGGCACATCGCTCAAGCAAACAGCACTCACAACTCAGCCTTGTTTCACTGGACAGGAGGGCGGTGGTGCAAGCGTCTCATCCGGTGTCGCCCGCCGAACGTTGAGATACTGCACTTTGGGTGGCATCGTCGGCGCCAGCGTGATCGCCACGCACACTCGCCCACGCTCGCACGCCATCATCCACTGCCCGCGTAGCGCGTTTTCGACCGCGAACGGCCCCTCGTTCCGGCACGGGCCGACGTCCGTCAACAATGCGGCAATGGCACGCTGGCGGCGGTCCTTCGATTCATCGAGGAACAGGTTCATCGCGGCCACGCTGTCCGCGAGTTGATCGTCCCAATGCGTCACGAGTCGCGACACGGCATCACGTGCCGAAGTCAGCGCGGCGGATGGCGAGGGTTCACGCGGCTGCAGGGCGCCGGTGCGTGCGAGAGCCTCGAACGCCTGCGTCACCACGCCGCCCCAGCTCGTATACGTCAGGCTGCCTAACGCGATGACCGCCACGCCGTGGTCGGGGAGCCACTGCATCTGCGAGCCGTAGCCCGGCAGCCCCCCGGTGTGCGCGACCACATGGCCGAAGTCGCAGTTCTGCGTGATGCGAAGCCCGAACCCGTAACCGCCGGAAAACAGCGTGATGGTGCTATCGGGACCGGTCCGCGTCACGCGTGAGGGACGCGAACGCCACAGCTCCTGCATCTCGCGAACCGAGGCCCGGCGCACGGGACCCGTCTCCGGATCGCTCCGCGGCGGGTACGCCGACATCAGGAACCCGACCCAGCGCGCGAGGTCATCGATGGACGTCAACATGCCACCCATCGCGCCGAACGCACCGTCAGGCAGCGGCGGCTCGTCCTTCCACTGTTCGTCCTCCCAGCGATAGCCGTGTGCAAGTCGGTTCGCCGGTACCTGCGCCGCTTCCAGCGTCGTCGACGTCATCCCAAGCGGGTCGAGGATGTTTGCCTTGAGGTACGTCGCATACGGCTGGCCCGATACGCGCGCCACGATCCGGCCCAGCATCGCGAAACCGAAGTTCGAGTATTCGTACGCGAGGCCCGGCGGGTTCGAGAACGGAATTCCGCTCCGAATCATCGCCGCCATCTCGTCATCGGTCCGGTTCAGTTGCTGGTCGCCCCACGGATTGTCCTCCGGGAACCCCTCCGAATGCGACAGCAGGTGACGAATCGTCAGGCGCGGCGAGTCGGTCGTGGGATACACCAGGCCAGCCAGCTCCGGGATGTAGCGCTCCGCCGGATCATCGAGTGAGAGTTTCCCTTCGTCGCGCAACTTCAGGATCGAGAGCGCGGTGAAACTCTTCGTCATGGACGCGATCCGGAAAACACTCGCCGAATCGACCGGGGCGCCCGCCGCCACGTCCCGCAGGCCGACGGTCCCGGCGTGCACCAGCTTCCCGTCGATCAGGATCCCGTACGCAATGCCCGGCACCTTGTTGCTGGCGGCGAAGGCTTTGAAAAGCGAGTCGATCTCCGGTAGTGCACTCAGCAGCTTGCTGCTCCGCTCAGCGTCGGCAAAGCGGGCTGGCGCATAATCACCCGGCGGCGGGGCGGCATCGGTCGTGGTGCAGCCTGCTAGCACAGCCGTGGTGACGGTCAGGACACGAGTCCAACGCATTGGGAAGGGACTGGAATTTTGACCGAATGTAGGTCGTTCCGCTGGGTCCCCGCGAGTACGGTACTGGCGTGAAAGAATTGGCTTTCGCACCTTCGGTGGAAGTGGGACGGTCCCATCTCCCATCTCCCATCTCCCATCCCGGATTGGAAACCCTCGAACACCTGACGTCCCTGCTCGGCGGCAGGTACCTGCTCGAACGGGAACTTGGCGTGGGCGGAATGGCCACCGTGTACCTGGCGCAGGACGTCAAGCACGATCGCCATGTCGCTATCAAGGTGTTGCGGCCTGACCTCGCGCACTCCCTGGGTCCGGAACGCTTTCTCCGCGAGATCCACATCGTCGCGAAGCTGCAGCACCCGCACATCCTTGGCCTGATCGATTCCGGTGAAGCCGAGGGCATGCTGTACTACGTGATGCCCTACGTGACCGGCGAATCGCTTCGCGTGCGGCTCGCGCGAGAAGGTGAAATGCCGATCTCCGAGGCGGTCTGGGTTCTTCGCGAGATCGCCGATGCGCTGGCCCACGCGCACGCGCTACAGATCATCCACCGGGACATCAAGCCCGAGAACGTCTTGTTCTCGTCGCGACACGCGCTGGTGGCGGATTTCGGCATCGCGCGCGCGGTCACTGAAGCGGCGACGGCGGGTCCAATTACGGCGACGGGCATTGTGGTTGGCAGTCCGGCATACATGGCCCCCGAACAGGCGGCGAGCGATCCGCAGATGGATCATCGCGCCGACATCTACGCGTTCGGAGTCCTGGCGTACGAAGTGCTCACTGGCGTTCCACCGTTCACTGCGCCCACCGCGGTGCAGCTCGTGTCGGCACACATGACGCGCCCGCCGGATCCGCTCTCGCGCCACCGGCCCGGTATCCCCGACGCGCTCGAGGACATCGTGATTCGCTGCCTGGCGAAGCGACCTTCGGACCGGTTCCAGAGGGCCGACGAGATCGTTGCGCGGATGGATGCGCTGCTCACCGGACCGTTGAGCGAGATGGTGGGGACAACGGAGGAGCACGCCGTTGCGCCGTCGAAGTTCCGCATCGCGGAGGGGCTGGCCAGGCGGCTGGACCGGCAGGCGTTCGACCCGCGCATGGTCGGGGACTCGATGGAGTACCTCGACAACCACGCGCGGTCAGACACGCTGGTCTGCTTCGTGCCCGCGCTTGGACTGGACGCGGGGGAATACGAGGAGCACCTGCGCGTCCTGCCGTGGCGTTGCGTCGCGGTCACGCCGTTTTCGCACGAGCCGGTGCGTCATCGCCGGTACACGCTGTCGCTCAATGATCACTTCACGCTGCTCCGGCACTTCCTGAGGCACGTGGAGGAGCGGACGGCCGCCCGCCGGGTCCTGCTGGTCGGGTTCTCGTCAGGCGCGGACGCGGTGATGCGGTTTGCCGGCACCCGGCCCGGGGCCGGCGCGCGGATCGATGGCATCCTCTCGTTAGGTTGCAACATCTCCATCGAGACCTGCTTCGTGACAGGCATGCTGGCGCGCATGAGCTCCCGTCACCCGGAGCGATTGCTGGCGGACCTGCGGACGGTGGGCGAGTCGGCGACGGAGCTGGACACCTGGCTGACCATCCACACGTACCTGGTGGCGATGTTGCGGAAATTCCGTGGTGCCGTGGACCCGCTGCGCTCCCTCGCGCGCGAAATCCTGCGACCGTTCGAGGCGGGCGGCGAGTCTCCGTTCCTCCAGTGGTACCGCGATACGTCGGCCAACATCCCCGTGGTGCGATGCCTGTTCGAGGACAATGAACTGCACCGCGCCTTCGTCAGCAGCCTCATACTCGGCTCCGCCAATTCCCACCGGCTCGGTGACAAGTATCGCGAGGATTCGATCCTCATCGAGCCGGACACGGGACACTTCGAGCTCGAGAAGCCGGATGTTGTCGCCAGACATCTCGAAGCGATGCTGGCGGCGCTCGAGGTGCCGGCTGCCGCCACGTAACTGCAGGCTGGTTTGTGAGTGCTATTTGCTGGGGCTCCTGCTGGGACTGGAGCCGGGCGCAACACGCACCAGCACCAGTTCCAGCAACCACCTCCAGCAAACAGCACTAACAAACCAGCGTCGTTCTGTTACAGTCTCCATTCTCCCATCTCCCACCTCATGTCTCGCCTCAGGTACCTGATCGCGCTGCTCGCAGCGCCAACTCCTGCTTACGCGCAGGCTCCCGCCGTCGCGCCTGTCGCTCCCACGCCGGTGCTCGTGCGCGCGGCGCGCATGCTCGACATGGCCAGCGGCCAGATGCTTCGCGACGTGAGCGTGGTGATCACCGGCGATCGGATCACGGCCGTTAACCCGGCGTCGCCGCCGTCGGGGGCGCGCGTGATGGACCTTGGCGACGTGACGCTGCTGCCGGGGTTCATCGACCTGCACACACACTTGAGCGGTGAAATCGGCGCAAACACCTTCATCGAGCCGGTGCTCGAGACCGACGTGGATGCCGCGTACAAGGCCACGAAAAATGCCCGGACCACGGTGATGGCCGGCTTCACCACCGTGCGCGACTTCGGTGGCGAAGTCACGGTGGCACTGGGCAGGGCGGTGGAGCGGAACGACGTCGTCGGCCCGCGCGTCATCCCGTCGCGCAATGCGTTAGGCATCACGGGCGGGCACTGCGATGTAACCGGGTTTGCGCCTGGCGTCCTGGAGCAGGACCCGAAGAGCGGCGTGGCCGACGGACCGTGGGAAGTGGTCGAGGCGGTGCGTTACCAGATCAAGCACGGCGCGCAGGTGATCAAGACCTGCGCCACCGCCGGCGTGCTTTCACTCGAAGGCCCGGTCGGCGCGCAGCAGTACACCTACGAAGAATTGAAGGCGATGGTGGACGAAGCGGCGCGTCACGGCATCAGGGTTGCGGCGCATGCCCACGGAGTCGAAGGCATCAAGGCAGCCGTTCGCGCCGGTGTCACGTCCATCGAACACGGCTCGATCCTCGACGATGAGGCCATCGCGCTGATGAAGGAGCACGGCACCTACCTCGTCCCGACCGCATACCTGCGCGAACGAATCAACATGGCGGTGTTACCGCCACTGGTGAGGCGCAAGGCGGAGACGGTGCTGCCGATGGCCGAAGCGAGCAATCGCAAGGCGATCGCGGCGGGCGTGAAGATCGCCTTCGGCACGGATGCGGCGGTGTACCCGCATGGAGAGAATGCAAAGGAGTTCGCCGTCTATGTGCGGATGGGGATGACGCCACTGGCCGCGCTGCGCAGCGCAACGACCGTCGCCGCCGAGGTGTTAGGCAAGGATGATCGCGGCCTGATCGCGCCCGGCCGGTTTGCCGACCTCATTGCGGTCCCCGGTGACCCGCTGGCTGACATCACGGTGACGGAGAGAGTGACTTGGGTCATGCAAGGTGGAAAGGTCCTCAAGGACGAACGGCCTCGAACGCGGACTTGAGACGGCCGCTTGACTCGCCAGCTGTCCCCAGAGTGCCGACTGGTTTTCCGCACCGCCGACCCGGCGTGCGCCTCCAGCGAGTTCGCGACGCTGGCGTCGCAGGTCACTGACTGGGAGCGCGTGCTGATCCTGGCCGAGCGTGAGATGGCGACGGCTCGTCTTGCGCGAGCGGTGGTGGACGCGGGCAATGGCATTCCCAGCGAAGTCTCAACGCTGCTGCGTCGTCAGGCGCTCACCGATGAGCTGCGGATGCAGTACTTGTCGCGACGGCTTCAACAGACCTGTCGAATGCTGGGCGAACGTGGCGTACGGTGTATGCTCCTGAAGGGGGCAGCCGTTGGCGCGATGGTTGATCCCACGTTCTGCTGGCGCCCGATGCGCGACGCCGACCTGCTTGTCCGTGGCGAGGACGTTGACCGAGCGGCCGAGTCGATCATCGAGAGCGGCTGGGTGGCTACGGCGGACGAGGTGCTTCGTGGCCTGCTCGCGAACGCGCACCACCGGCCGCCGTTCCTCGATCCGCAGGTGCCCGGTATCAGACTGGAGTTGCACGTGTCGCTGCTGCCGGCCAGTCATCCGTTCGTGTTCGATGAGTCGATCATGTGGCGGGAGGCCCGTCCCGACACGGAGTCGTTTGCGGGCGCGCTGATCCCGTCACCAGAACATTTGCTGCTGCATGCGGCCATCCACTTCGCCTGGCAACACTCGGTGCAGTTCGGAGCCTGGCGGACGTTTCGCGTCGTTGCCGCAGCCAACGGTAATCCTGGTTTTGACTGGGATCGGTTCGTAACGGCGGCTCTGCACGCACGTGCAACCGGCTCGTCCTACTGGACGCTGCGCCTGGCCCAGACGATGGCGGGGATTCCCGCGCCGCCCGATGTGCTGCGCCGACTGACGCCATCAAAGCCCGAATGGATTTTCGGTGCGCTCGAACGGCACTTCATCGCTGCAATCGCGGTTGGCGAAACACCGCGGAGTCCGTCCGAAGGGCTCACTCGCCGGCTCTGGGTCGCGGCCATGAAATCGAGTCATGGCGGAAGCGAACATCATGGCAACTGGGATATCGAAAACCGCTGGGGGCGGGCTTACGGCAACGCTTCAACCGAGACGATAGCCCAGCGATTCCAACGACACACCGCAGGGTATCGCCGGTGGTTGTCATTCGTAACCGAAACCCTCGTGGGATAGCTCGCATCACCAGGCCGGGTGAAAAATCAAAGGCCCCGCCATTCTAGCGGGGCCTTGAAACACGAGTGGGGTCAGCGCTCAGGAGTGCGAGTATTCTCCGAACTTGTCGCACTGCAACACCACGGCACTCTTGCCGCCGGGTCCCAATGTGCCCGCGTCGGGCCCGCACGCGAATGGCCCACCACCAGGTGTGCCCGGGTCTCCGCCAACGGCGGGAGTGGCGAACGTGCACTCCGCGATGGAGCCGTAATCTGCGATTACTGGCGGGCTGTAGGGCTTCTTCACGTGTGGCGTCTCCGGCTCACTCTGCTTGTTGGACCAACGGTCTACTCATGATAGTACGCAAGCTTTGCGCCATTGTTCCCACTGCCGGCGCGTCAACCTACGCTGCGGGAACACGATGCAGCAGTGTGATCTGTGTTGTCCAGAGTCGGCCTCATGTGTTGCGAGTACGCAGCAGTTTGCCAAAAACCAACCCGTCAGCCCGGCAATTCTTCGATCAGGGTGACCGTGTTATCAAGCGCGGCGAGCGAGAGCGGACGGTACGCATTCCATGAAGGAACCGAACCAGCCAGGGCTGTCAGACTTCTGAAGGAAGCCGCGCGCCAGTCCTCGGTGCCCGTCCGGAAGCTGAGCCTCCATAAGTCCTTGAGTGCCGTGACGCCGGGAACGGGTTCGACCTTGAATTCGTCCGATTCGCGGAGGAAGACGATCGCCTTGATGGCGACCGGAGCGCTGCTCCCGCGTCGAAGCGCGTCGAATCCCACGAAGATCCGGTCCGGTTGCCTGGCAACCACGGAAAGACCTTCGGGCAATGCCCCGTCGAACACGTCAGGACGGAGGCGCAGGACAGCGGGCCCGGGGATCGCTTCGGCAGTGTCCGGACGACAACAAATCAAGTCTTCGCTCAGGACGCGGTGCCCTCGCCTCTGGAACGCGAACGCGAGAGTCGTCTTTCCGTATTTCGAGGGAGCCGCCAGGATGATGGCCCGCGAGCCCACTTCTACGGCGGCGGCGTGCAAGGAAATGTCGCCTCGCGACGCGAAGCTCAGGATCAAGGGCATGCCGTACAGCCGTTGCTCGCGAAGCAACTCATCCGCATTCGCGGGAATCCCGATCCGGCGATGGTCGTAATCGACGAGGTACAGCCCCGCATCGGACGTCCAGTATTCGTATCCGCCGGGCACGCGGAAGAGTTTCGCGCTTGCCGGATACGACGTGCCCTGGAGCGGCCACTCGCCCAGCAGTTCGGCGTCCGCCGCTTGATCGCTCCGATCATGGGTCACGATCTCGAGCGGATCGACGCCTCCCCCCTGCCGCAGGAATCGCAACGGGACGGCGCTGCGAATGCGAAAGCCGAATACCGAAGGTTCCGCCGGGTCGCGTTCGGCGTCAGGCGCGGTCACCATGCGTTCAGGAACGCGTGCATTCGCGCGAGCTCCCGCGCGCGCAACCACTCGTGGAACCCCAACTCACGGCCCGCGATTCGTTGCGCCAGCAGTTCGTAGTTCACGCCCGGGATCCGATGTCGTGGTTGTACGAGGAGGCGCTCCAACGCCGGGTAGTCAACCTGCTGCATCACGTGCTGGTCAAAGACCGTCTTTTTCTTCCGGTCGATGATCTCGTCGGGGATCACACCGCGAAGCGCCCGCTTCGCAAGTGCCTTCCAGTGCAGGACGGGAAATTTCACCTCGGCCCGAAGACTCAGGAAAAACTCCCACAGGTCGATGTCGGCAATCGGGCGCCGGATCGTCACGCCCGCCATTGCCGCGCAGGTCGCATCCGCTTCCATGGTGACGGTCGAACCCTGGGTCCCCCACAGTTGCAGCGCGCGCCATCGGTCGCGGGCCGGAACCATGTAGTCGGGGCGCGGCGTGCGGGGGTCGTACCTGTTCCGGTCAATCCAGGGCGGCGCCTTGTGCATCTCGTTCTTTCCACGCCTGACGAGCGACCAGTTGACCACACGTCCGGGCACAAACGCCGTAAGCGTGTCGAACAGGAGTTCCCTCCGCGACGCCCCCGTGAGGTGGTGATCCTGTATGACCCGGGCCAGGGCGCCCAGCCGCCCGTGCCAGAGCAGGTGCGGCAACTGATGCAGCCACTTTCCATAGACCAGTTCCGCGAACTCACCCGTGAGGACGTTGCGGTAGCCTAACGATCGGGCACGGGTGTACGCCTCCCAGACCTCCGGGATCGACAGGGTGGGCACCGGTGTCGCGAACCGGCGCGACCATTGTTCGACATCGTCGAGCGCGCGAGCACTGGTGGTGTACGTGTGCAGCGTCATGCCGAACCGTTCGGCCACCAGTTCGATGTACGGCCGCTCGTCCACGTCAGGCAGATCAGGAAAGACGACGGACAGGGCGCCCAGCGGTCGCGCGGAGCGTCGCTGGTGCTCGGGCGCCGCGTAGGCGGCGACAGCGGGTGAATCGAGTCCACCGCTCAGCAGCACGACATCCTGGCCGGTCACGCTTCGCCGAACGCCCTGGGCCAGCAACTCGAGGAATCGGTCGCGGGCGTCCGATCCACTGAGGCGCGCGGTCTCGAGCAGGGCGTGCGGTTGCCAGTAGCGATGCGTCGTGACGGCTGAATCGATACCGGTCTTCAGGTGTGTGCCTTGGGGCAACCGCGATACGCCCTTCAACGCCGCGGGCGTGTCAGACGGCAGCCATCCGTAGAAAATCTGCTCCACGACCTTGAGATCCGGCTCTTCCGGAATGCCGGATGCGACCACGACAGAACGCGCGTCACCGGACGCGATGAAAGAGGATGACTCACTTCTATAGAAGAGCGGCTTGAACCCGACGTGGTCGCGGAAGCACCAGAGCGACTGACCGTCGCTGACGACACCGGCAAACGCGCCGCGGAACCGGTTCACGACATCGGGTCCGAACGTCCGGAAGGCGGCGACGACGACGTCGGCGTCGTTAGGTGATTCCGGCGGTCTCACGGCGCCGCCATACGCTTGCCAAAGGTCCGACGCGTTGTCGATGCGCCCGTCCAATACAGCGATAATGTCCCCATCGGCCGAGATCGACGAGTCGGCGAAGTCCGGATGCGTCGCCATCCCGAGCAGGCACCGGCCCAGGCGCCTGAACGTTGCCTCAGGTGCTGCAAGCGGACCGGCGGCGAGTGCGCGGAGCGCGACCGCCTCGTCGGGAGGAGCATGCCGGCCGAGGACGGCGATCACTGCGGGCTCGTGGTGAAAATGAATGACCGGTTCATCGTGTTGAGCGTCAACCGGGCCATTCTCGCGGAATGGTTGGCAGGCGCGTGTACACACCCAGTCCGCCCGGCAGGTCACCGACGATAATGCGACCGTCGCTCTCCACCCAGGCGTGCGCAAGCAACCCGCCTGACGCGGTCTTGGTGACGCCGATCTGGAGTTGCGCCGGGAGTCCGCTCGACGTCAGCAGCGCTTCCGCGGCGATCGCCTGCGGGAGGCACGTCGCGCGCGGGACCACGCGTTGCGCGTGCGACATGGCCCAGCGGATTCGGTCACCGGTGATGTTCGAGGGAGTTCCCTGCGCTCGCGCGAGCAGCCGGCGACTGAGCGCGAACGGCAGGAGCCATGTTGCCAGGCGGGCGGCGCCGAGCGTAACGGTCGTGCGAACCAGCAGTGCGCGATCGTGCGCGGGCAGGCGCACAAACTTGCGGAGAACGTCAGGGATCAACGCGAGTCTCGATGAGCCCGTTCTTTGCCAGCTCCTGGAGAAATTGCAGGGTGTCTGCTTCGCAGCGGTCGGGCGCGACCTCGAATTCGACCGCAATGGAGTCGCAGATGACCGAGGCGCGCACCGGCTCGCGCAGCAGGTCCCAGATGCGTGCTCCCACACCGGACAACCCATAGTACCGCGCACTCGTCAGGCTGAGCAGCACCGTTTCCCCGGCGAGGTCGGACGAAACCTGGTCCTTGCTGGCGACGACGATGGTGTCGAGCGAAATGTCGCGCTTGTCGGATCCAGCCACAGAAAATCCGCGAGTGTGTTGGTGAACCACCTGAAACCAGATGTCGGAGGTCGGATGTCGGAGGTCGGACAACTGCACGCACGATAAGCACGGAATTGATTGGAGAATGTCCAATCAACTAGACGTTCTCGCTTTGCAGTTTATCCGACGTCTGACCTCCGACCTCCGACATCCGAATCTTAACGCACCGTCCCCACGGTTACACGCAGGATTCTGTCGAGCCGCGGATACGTGCGATCCATGAACGCATTCCCGCCCTCAACGAGGGGTCCCTGCTTCCCCTGCCGCATTCCGCCGCCGGATTCCTCACTGTAGCCGGCATACAGGCTGTCGACAACGGCCATACCCTCGACCACGGTGCCTAACACGGTGAACGCCTCGGGATCGCTCCGCGCGTTGTCGGTTTTGTTGATGTAGATCTGCGTCGTCCGCGAGTTGGGCCGCGCGGGGAACGCCAGCGCAAACGTTCCGCGCCGGTTCGTCGAACGCGGCGGGTCGTCAGGCAGCTCGGCCTTCGACCACACCGCATTGACAGCTGGATTTCCGTGGATGCCGAAGTGCGCAATGTCGGCGCGGACCCGGTGCAGGCGTGTGTCGTCGTAGTAACCAAGCCGCGCCAGGTTGTAGACGCGATCGGCACCGATTGGTCCCCAGTCACGGTGGAGCTCGAGCACGAATACGCCTTTCGTGGTCTCGAAACGGAGGTGCGACAGCGCAGGTGCGGGCTGCCGCCACTCGGGGTTCGACGGATCGAGCAGCAGATCATCACTGCGCCCCTGACCGCCCGCCGCCGTGAGCCGGTTGACCAACCAGTCAGCGAGGGCGCCGAGCACC
>DATMBT010000298.1:0-7125 GCA_035559475.1 Gemmatimonadaceae bacterium | reverse complement strand
GCGCGCACGATTGCTGACCTGGATGGTGACGCCGGCATTACGCGGCAACAGGTGGTCGAAGCGCTTCACTACCGCACCGACAGCTCAGATACCTGACTGCCGGTACGAAAAAAAGCAGCTCGCGCGGAGACGCCGAGACGCGGAGGTGTGCGATGCACACGCGGCCTCAAGGTGCGCTCCAGCGACCGGTTGTTCCAATGGATGTTCTCCGCGGCTCCGCGGCTCCGCGCGAACATCGTTTTGGGAGCTCGGCGCAAGAACGGGATCGTGTCGACGCGCGTCGTCAGGTCATTTCCTGCTCGACCGTCGCGCGCAGGATGCTCATGAAGTCCTGCGCGTTCGTCACCACGCCGATCGCCTGGTGTGTGCCACGGTCCTTGAGTTTGCTCACCAGGAACTCGCTTGCGTCCACGCATATCGTGGGCAGCTCGACGATCCCGCGCTCGGGGTCCTCGTAATACGCCGGCAGCATGTTGCCAACCGCAATCGAGTGCAGCGCGGTCGCCACCATGACGGCCATGGTTGCCTTCACAGTGTGTGCCCGCATGGCATCCTGTGCCATGACCGCGTCCGTATACACGTCAGGCAGCGGACCATCATCCCTGATCGATCCTCCCAGCACGAACGGGACCTCCTCGATCACGCAGGCGTGCATGATGCCGTCCTTGATCAGCCCATCGCGAACCGCCGTTGCGATCGAACCGGCACGTCGGACCTCATTGATGGCGCGCATGTGCGCCGCATGCCCACCTTCGGTCGGCGTGCCATGGCTCGTCATGCCTAACGTGGTGCCGACGACCGCCGCCTCGATGTCATGCACTGCCACTGCATTGCCGGCCAGCAGCGCCTGTACAAAACCATGCCGGATGAACCAGACGAGGTTGTCACGGGCGCGTGAGTGAACCAGCGCCGGCCCGGTCACCCAGACGATGTAGCCCTCACGCCTCCGCTCGGCCACGAGAAGCCGGGCGATCTGCGCGTAATCGATGGGTTTTTCGCGCGACACCTGGCTCGACATGAAGTGAAAGTCGCCGCCGATGTCGCTGGCGTCCGCGAAGCCGTGCGCGTGCACGAACACGCCCTCGCTACCGTCTTCGGCGGTGCCAACGACAACCGCATCGCCCTTTCGAACGCGACGACCTTCGCGCACCCACCACCCGCCGTCGCTGCTACGCACGAGGCAACCGTCCATCCGAGGCTCACGGGGCATTCGCCAGGCGCCGTCTTCACCCTTCACGTAGGAGGGAAGGTTCGTGGTCGCAAAGAAGCCGTCCGGCAACACGCCATCCGCCTCACACATGGCCACGCGTGCGGGCGGCGCCGAGCGAAGATGCGGCGCGGAAAAATCAGGAGGCGTGTAACGGATTGCGTCGTTCACGTTCGGGTCTTGCTCAGAGGATCTGCTTACCCACGGCGCTCAACAGCAGGTCCGTGCCCACACCCGCGGTCCGGTTGTATTCGTCCATGACCGGATTGACCTCGACAAGGTCGATGCCGACGACCTTTCCAGTGTCGGCGAGCTTTTCCATCGCGAGGTGCGCCTCGCGATACGTCATCCCTCCGGGCACGGGCGTGCCGACGCCGGGCGCCGCTTCGGGATCAAGGCAGTCAAGGTCGAAGGACACCCAGATGCCAGCGGTGCCATTCGAGGCAACCTCGATCGCCTCGTCCATCACGCTCCGTATACCGCGCTCGTCGATCGACCGCATCGTCAACGCGCGAATCTTCCACTTCGCGATGTGCTCGCGCTCGGCGTCGTCGGCGTCGCGAAGGCCGACAATCGCAACGTTCTCGGCTCGGACAGCCGGCTTCACGCCGGCCACGTTGGCCAGCGCGCCGTCACCATGACCAAGCAGGTGCGCGAGGGGCATGCCGTGCACGTTGCCCGACTTCGAGCTGCCAGGCGTGTTCAGGTCGGAGTGCGCGTCAATCCAGATCACACCGATGCGCTCGCCGCGTGCGGCATGAAACGCGGCCGCGCCCGCGATCGAACCGGCCGCCAGCGAGTGATCGCCGCCTAACAACATCGGGAAGCAGGACTCTTCCATGGCCGTTCTTGTGAGGGCGGACACCTCGCGGCAGACCGACGTGATGGCGCCAAGGTAGCGCGCGCCACGCTGTGCGCCGCGCTCGGCGTCTTCGCGGAAGGGAACGGCCACGTTCCCGAGGTCTTCCACCGTGTGGCCGATTCGTTCCAGCTTCTCGCGGAGGTCGGTGTAACGAACGGCGAACGGCCCCATGTCCACGCCGCGCCGCGAAGCGCCCAGATCCATCGGGACGCCGATCAATCGTATGGCGGTCATTGGCACAAACTAGCAGGGCCCCACCCCGATGGGGTAAGGCCCTGAATAGCTATGCGGACCGGCTTCGCGTTATGCGATGACCTTGGAATGAACTTGAGCCGGGTGTCCAGCGCCGTTCCCGTTGGACGAGGCGCCATTCCCGTTCGCAGCGACACCGTTACCGTTGTGCGCGACTCCGTTGCCGTTCGCGTGATGTCCGTTCAGCGACACGTGCCCATTGGTCGCGGCCACATGACCATTTGATCCGTTCAGGTGGCCGTTCGAAGCGATGGACAGGCTCAGCAGGTGGTCGATCACATCGCTGGCCGTGTAGCCCGGCTTGGCGGCGAAGAACGCGCCGAGTAACGCGAGCTCGTCGCCGCTGGTGATGATGGGCCGCTCGTCCACGTCGTCGTCGCGCACCTGTGGCTGGCCAATGTTCGCAAACAAGCCATTGCAGAGGCATTTGCGTCCTTCGGTGTCCTCGACCAGGCCGCCGCGTTTCACATACGTGTCGATCGGCTCGGCCGCGCAGCGGTACCCGAGTCGGCCGCTTTCTTCTTTGTAGGCGGTGCGCAGGTAGCCGAGGTCACAGCAACGCTTGCGGCCTTCAGCGCGCGAATTCACGCCCTCGATCTCGACGATCTTGAACGGATAGCCCGTCGGCGAGGCGCGCGGGTCCGTCATCACCTTGACCTGACCCTGCGTGACGCCCTGGCGAACCTGCGCCTTCAGGTCGTGCGTGAACCCGGACTCTTCGCAGTATGCGAAAAGCGTCCCCACCTGTATGCCTGCAGCTCCCGCCTCATGCGCCGCCTTCAGGCGCTCCGGCGAACCAGCACCACCCGCGAGCCAGAACGGCAACCCGAGTTCGGTCATCTTGCCCAGGTCAACGAGGTCGCGCTCACCGTAAATCGGTTCGCCCTGCTCGTTGAGCTTGAGTTCTCCACGCGGCGGCGCGTTGTGCCCACCCGCGGTCGGTCCTTCAATGACAAAGCCGTCGACGCGCCCATTGGCTTTCCGCGCCAGGGTCATCGCCAGCGAGTTTGCGGATATGATGGCAAGGAACCGGGGACGGTACAGCTGGTCGCTCGGTGCCCAGTGATCTTTCGGATCGAACTTGAGGTATTCGACTTCGCCGGCGGCCAGACCCTCGACGTCGAACTTGATCGACACCGCGTCGTGGTTCGCGAGGTTGTCCAGCACACCGGGGATCTCACGCGGGATCCCGGCGCCCATGAGGATGTAGCCGACACCGGCGAGCATGGCGCCGTACAACGTCGGCAGGTTGGGCATCTGAACCTTGGTAAGCAGGTTCATGCCCACCGGGCGACCATGCCCCTCCTTCGCCAGCCAGACCTCGACGAATGAGGACAACATGGTGATCTGCTGCCGCGCGAGGCTGACCGATTGCTTGTACATCGGCAGCGCCTTGTACGGTGTGCGCGGCGGGCGACCTTCAGCCAGGAAGAAGCGGCTCAATACCGCTTCGGCAACGTTCGGGATTGGGAAGTGCGCCATCGCCCGCCGGACGTGGCCACCGATGTCCCCATCCTGCAGACGTCGAACCAGGATGGAGTCGATGCAGGTACCCGAAACGACACCAAGTTGGCCGCGCTTCGAGACGGCGTTCGCGAGGGTCCAGTTGGATACGCCGACGCCCATGCCCCCTTGAATGATCCAGGGCAGGTCATCGGAGTGTCCGTTGGTCTCGTGAGTCATGTCTTCGGGTTGGAGTATCGAGCAGGAAGGGCGTAGTCAATCCAGAGTAATCTACCGGCCTGAGCTAGTTTACCACTACCCGCAATAGGATCTCAGGAAACGCCTGTAGTAGTTACTGGCCGCCGGGCACGCCACCAGAACACCAGCCCGCCAACGACAAGTGCAGCGACGTTAATGAGTGGACTGACGGGTAAAGCGATCAGTTGCCGGCCGTTCGGAACAGCGAGATCGACGAGACCAGACACCGCAAACCCGCACACCCCCACGATCACGAAGGTGACCGCAACCGCCGCAGCGCCCCCACTGCCTGTATTAGAACGCTCAACTCTCCCCGGACGCTCGAAACGGCCCAGTAAATAGACGAACAAGGCCGTCACAGCGCAAAGGATCGCGAGCCAAAGCGGCCTTAGCACCCACCAGGAGAGGGTTCCGACGTCCGGCTGTGGGAATCCGAGCGGAAGCAGGGTGATGGCCGCGATCATCAGCGCCGAGAGGTGCCAAAGGAACATAGTCATGATCATCGAGTTCGCGGCGATGACCATGCCCCAGGTTCGAGGTCGCTGCAGCCTCGCGGTCACACGCAAGCGAACGAGCATCAGCGCCGAGACCTGCCAGATGGCGAGAGCCATCAGGCAGATCGTCGGTGGATTCATGTTCGAGACCAATTCACCCGGCAGGCCCACCATCGACAACGGGTAGGGACCGAAACGGGTGAGCAGCACGAGGGCCATCAGACCGCCGATCGCTCCCGCCCATAAGAGGCGCGATGGCAATCGTGTGAGCGTGCCGTCGGCGTAGAAGTAGCCGAGTTGATGAGCGAACAGCCACACGAAGCCGAAGTTCAGGTAACCGATCGACTCGATGCCGGCACGAAACCGCAGGACGTCGACGACGACCGCTCCTGTGATCAGCCCAATCAGGACGCCAACGTCAAAACGCTGGTGCAGTCTCCGCATGGGCGAAGCCAGCGCAGTCACGATGAGATAAATGCCGATGAACCACAGTGGCTGTGTTACTACAGTGGTTGCCTGGCGGAGCAGGGTGAGGTCGATGACGGCGGCGTATTGCGCGAACGTCGCGACAGGGAGCCAGATCGCCAGCAGGACGAGGACCGGCTTGAGCAGTCGCCACGTCCGCGTCGCAACGAATTCAGCGAAGCCCGAGCCACGTCGTTCGAGTGCGTCGAGCGTGACCTTGTTCGAAAAGCCGCCCACGAAGAAGAACACGGGCATCACCTGGAACACCCAGGTCAGCAGCCATGCCCCACGGAACTCGGTAAGCAGGTTGCCGAGCTCCCACGTCCCGTCACGTCGCGCGATGACGGCCATCATCCAGTGACCCAACATCACCACCACGATGCTGGCGGCCCTGAGAAAGTCGACGTACCGGTCGCGGGTCGCCGGAGTGGCGGCGACCAGGTCAGCGATCCGGACGCATCTGTCGGCGTGGCCGGTGGGCATGGACGGAGAAGCTACACCAGACGACGGTGCCGAGTGAGGACGAGGGCAGTTTCCCCTTACCTTTTCGGCTCACGGTTTTTCTCTTTCCTTCGTGCGTCACCGACTCACCGCGCCGATCATAATGCTGGCCAGCCTCCTGGCCGCCGGCTGCTCGTTAGGCCAGGCACAGGAACGGGCTCCCCGCCCGGGGCGCCTCACCGCGAGACCACGGCCGGTTGCAGTCGTCCCGGAGCCAGGGTTCTCGGCGTTGTCCATTGGAAAGGGAGAACGGGATGGCACGCTGTTCATCCCGCGCGTGGCCGCGACCGGTCCGGTGCCGCTGGTTATCCTGCTGCACGGGGCAGGGGGCTCGGCGCAGGGGATACGGCGGCGCATGTTCGGCACATCAGACAGCATCGATTTTGCGCTGCTCATTCCAGACTCGCGTGGTCCTACATGGGACGCCATCAGGCGGGACTACGGCCCGGACGTCGCGTTCATTGATAGCGCGCTGAAGGTCGTGTTCTCGCGCGTGGCCATCGATCCCGCTCGCGTGATTGTCGCCGGCTTCTCCGACGGGGCGTCGTACGCGCTCGGGCTTGGGCGGGTCAACGGAGATCTCTTCACGCGAGTGGTCGCGTTTTCACCCGGATTCGTTACTGGTGGTTCGCCAACGGGGAAGCCCGAAGTCTTCATCACGCATGGCGACGAGGACCCCATCCTTCCGTTCGAGGCGACGAGTGGCCGCATTGTGCCCGCGATGCGGCGATCCGGGTACACCGTCACGCTGAAGCAGTTCGCCGGTGGGCACATGATCCCGCCCGACCTTGCGCGTGAAGCGTTCCTGTGGGCCACGAGTTCTCCTGTGCCGGTGCGCTGAGGACTCACCGCGCGTCGCGCGCTAGGTTTCGCACATGACCCTCGAACGATTAGCCGCAGAGAAGGAGGCCGAGCTCGGCGCGTGGCTGCGTCAGCGCGGTTCCGTTCTCATAGGCTATTCCGGCGGAGTGGACTCGACCTATCTCGCGGTCGTCGCGCGCGAAGCTCTCGGGCGCGACGCCGTGCTGGCGGTCCTGGGCCGCAGTGCCTCTGTCCCGGCGGAGCAGGCCCGGAGCGCGGAGGCGATCGCGCACGCGAACGACATTCCGCTGCGCCTGGTGGACACCGGAGAAGTGCAGGATCCTCGTTATGCGGCGAACCCGGTCAACCGGTGCTACTTCTGCAAATCCGTGCTGTGGGACGTACTTGTGCCGCTGGCGCGCGAACATGGCATCGAGACCGTTGTGGATGGGACGAATGCGGACGACGTCGGGGAGTATCGCCCCGGGGCTAAAGCGGCGCGTGAAAACGGGGTCGAGTCGCCGCTCGCAGACGTCGGGCTGACGAAGGCGGAGATTCGGGTGCTGTCCCGCGAGCGGGGCCTTCCCACGTGGTCGCAGCCATCGGCTCCCTGCCTGGCGTCGAGAATTCCGTACGGTTCGGAAGTCACAACCGAACGTTTGGCTCAGATTGAGCGCGCCGAAGCCGAGCTGCGTGAGCTTGGGATCACCGGAGACCTTCGCGTCAGGCACCACGACGATGTCGCGCGCATCGAGCTGGAGCCCGCGTTGATCGACTATTGGCTCGAGCCGGCGAACGCCAGGCAACTGGTGGATTCGGTACGATCCGCCGGATACCGGCGC
>DATMBT010000297.1:0-6510 GCA_035559475.1 Gemmatimonadaceae bacterium | reverse complement strand
CGCGCCGTCACGCGCGACGTATACGTCAGGCTGAATGGCGCCTTCTCCTCGCTCAAGGTTACCGGCTGGCAGAAGGACTCAGTCGTTATGACGGGCAGCCTGCCGCGTGACTCGCGGCTCGAGCCGGCGATGGGTGGCCCGTCCGGCGGAGCACCTGCGCCAGGAGTGAAGTTCTACATCGAAGCATCGACGTCTGGCGCAGCGGCTGGCTCGCTCGAACTGTTTGTTCCCGCCGGCGCGACGGTGTGGGCGAAATCGGGGAGCGCTACGATTGACGTCACCGGTATCACCGGTGGACTGGACCTGAACATCATCGGTGGCACGGTGACGGTGAACGGGAACCCGCGCGAGCTCAACATCGAGTCGATGGACGGGAACGTCTCGGTCGCAGGAGCACCAACCTGGATGCGCGTCAAGACGGCGAGCGGTGATGTCACGGTCCGCGGGATGTGCACCGACCTGGCCATCACGACCGTCAGCGGCACCGTGACCGTGCGCGACGGCGAGTTTGAACGAGCACGTCTCGAGTCGGTTACCGGCAACATCACGTTCGGCGCGGGAATGACCCGTGCCGGCACCCTGCTCATTGATTCGCACAGCGGGACCATCGAACTGCAGATCGGCAAGCAGTCGCTGGACATCGACGCCACCACGATTACCGGAAGCATCACCAACAGCGTCAGCACGCGCCGTCCAACGCCTGGACGGGAGGGCCGGGGGGAAGAGCTGACCCTCAGCCTTGGCACCGGCGATGCCCGCGCCACGCTGCGTTCCTTCAAGGGGAACATCCGGCTCATACGTTAGGCACCACCCCACAATTCACTTCTTTCCCACACGACAATGACACGACTATTCATTGGGGCGCTCGCGGCCGCCCTGAACGTTCCTTCCGCCGCCCCTGCTCCGGCCCCGATCGCTGGTCCGCCGTGGATCAGCATCGAATACCCGGTGAATCCGTACGACGCCACGACGCGTGACGCGTTCCTCGTGGTCCACGCGTTCCACCACGGCGTACCCACGGCGTTCCCGGTCAGCGGCACCGCCGAGGGACTGGTGAACGGCCAGCGCCGGACGATCACCCTCGAGTTCCAGAAGGCCTCACGGTCCGGCGAATACGCCCTGCGCAAACAGTGGCCGGATCAGGGTACCTGGACGCTGGTGATCGGCGTCATGCAGGGACCTGAAGACCGGGTGACTGCGATCGTTGACCTGGCTGCCGACGGACAAGTCGCACGTGTGAACGTGCCGACCCGGAAGGAAGGCAGTTGGGTTGTGCCGGCGAAGGTGGTGATGGCTGATGTTGAGGCCGGGCTGAAAGCTCGCGCCCGGTAGAGCCAGCTGAGTGCTAAGTGCTGGGTGCTAGAGCTATTTGCTACTTGCCTGCTTCAAGCAGCAACAAGCCCCAGCACCCAGCACTCAGCACTCAGCTGGTTTTCAGTTCGTCCCAGAGTGCCGCGGCTGCAATCATCCCCTTCTCGTAATTCTCAACCGCCATCCACTCGTCAGGCGCATGGGCGTTTTCACCGGGAAGTCCGAAGCCCATCAGCAGCACCGGCGCGCCGAGTATGCGCTGGAAATCGCCCACCACCGGGATCGAGCCACCTTCACCGGCCAGCACGGGCTCCTTTCCGAACGCGCGCTTCAGCGCGCGTCGACCAGCTTCGAACAGGGCACCCTCCAGTCTCGCGCGCCACGGGCGGCCGGAGCTCAATGGCGTA
Organism: Gemmatimonadaceae bacterium; assembly: GCA_035559475.1. GTDB lineage: Bacteria > Gemmatimonadota > Gemmatimonadetes > Gemmatimonadales > Gemmatimonadaceae > JABWBJ01. The sequence continues at coordinate 4,792 of DATMBT010000297.1, read as the reverse complement.
ACGGTCACCGTCACTTCCGGCGGTGCCATTCGCCGCACGTGATCGGTCACGAGGGCGGCGATCTCGTCAGGCGCCTGGTCGGGCACGAGCCGGCAGCTCACCTTGGCCATGGCCTTGGACGGCAATACGGTCTTGGCGCCCTCGCCGGTGTAGCCGCTCAGGAGCCCGTTCACCTCCAGCGTGGGCCGGGTCCAGATCCGCTCCAGTGTCGAGTACCCCGCCTCGCCGCCTAACGCCGGCGTCCCCGCCTCCTCCCTGAAACTCTCTTCGCGGAAGGGCAGCGCGCGGATCTTCGAACGCACGTCTCCTTCCCACTCGACGACCCGGTCGTAGAACCCCTTTACGGCCACGCGTCGGTCGGCGTCGTGGAAGCTGGCGATGATGTGCGCCAGCGTCGTCGCGGGATTCACCACAGCGCCTCCGTAACTCCCGGAATGCAGGTCGGAGCCCGGTCCTTCCACGTCGATCTGCAGGTAGGTCATCCCGCGCAGGGAGAACAGGATCGATGGCAGCCCGGGCGCGAACATCGACGAGTCGGAGATAATCACGCCGTCGCAGGCCAACCGCCTGGCATGTTGCTCGATGAACGCTGACAGGTGTTCGCTGCCGACTTCTTCCTCACCCTCAGCCAGGAGAATGACATTGACCGGCAGTTTGCCATTCACCGCGAGATGCGCCTGCAACGCCTTCACGTGGAGGTACAACTGACCCTTGTCGTCCACAGATCCGCGGGCGTAGATGCGGCCGTCGCGCACCTGGGGCTCGAACGGCGGCGAGTGCCAGAGTTCGAGCGGCTCAACCGGTTGCACGTCGTAATGGCCGTACACGAGGTACGTGGGCGCCTTGGGCCCGGCGCCACGCCACTCGCCGATGACGATCGGATGACCGGCAGTCGGCAGCACCTCGGCGGTCATGCCGGCTGACGTGAGTTTCTCAGCCAGCCAGTCCGCGGCCCGCGCGACGTCCGCCTTGTGTTCGGAGCGCGCGCTGATACTGGGGATGCGGAGGAATTCAAATAGTTCGTCGGTTGCCGCTTTCCGATTGTCGTTGAGCCAGCTTGATGGAGACATGTGATTTCGGATGGCGGAGGGCAGAGGGCGGAAACCAGAGGTAATACGTTAGCATTTGGTGTCGCACATCCGACATCCGCCATCCGCCATCTGCCTTCCGGCCATTGCCCAATCGCCTCCGCGACTCCGCCAGTCCGTACCTTCGCCAACACGCCGACAATCCGGTCGAGTGGTACGAATGGGGGCCGGAGGCGCTCGGACGGGCGAAGGCCGACCAGAAGCCGATCCTGCTGAGCATCGGTTACGCCGCGTGCCACTGGTGCCACGTCATGGCGCACGAGTCGTTCGAGGACGCAGCGACCGCCGCGCTCATGAACGAATTGTTCATCAACATCAAGGTGGATCGCGAGGAGCGACCGGATCTTGATACCATCCACATGCAGGCGGTGCAGGCGCTGACCGGACATGGCGGCTGGCCCATGACGGTGTTCCTGACGCCTGACGCGGTTCCGTTCCATGCCGGCACCTATTTCCCGCCGGAAGATCGGCATGGACTCCCTTCGTTCCAGCGCGTGCTCCAGGCGGTATCGAACGCGTGGCGTGACAAGCCTGGCAACGTTGAGGAAGCTGGACGCGCGCTCACCGAGCACCTTCGCCGCGCCGCCAGTCCATCGATCAATTCACAGGTCGTTGACAAGCGCACGCTGGACCTGGCGTTCCGCGCCCTGGCGCGCGGATTCGACGCGCGTCACGCCGGCTTTGGTGGCGCGCCAAAGTTCCCGCCGAGCATGGCGCTCGATTTCCTCATCCGCCATGCCGTGCGCACGGGTGAGTCGTACGCGCTCGATATGGTGACCCATACGTTCGACGCGATGCAGCGTGGCGGCATCTTCGACCAGGTGGGTGGTGGACTTCACCGCTACAGCGTGGATGCCGAGTGGCTGGTGCCGCACTTCGAAAAGATGCTCTACGACAACGCCCTCTTTGCGCGCCTTGGCGTGAGGCTGTGGCAGGTCACACACGACGACAACGTGAAGCTGGCGACGGAAGCGACCCTGGACTGGGTGCTGCGCGAGATGCGCGACGAGAGCGGTGCGTTTCATTCGTCGCTCGACGCCGACAGCGAGGGACACGAAGGGCGTTTCTATGTGTGGACTCGCGACGAGTTCACCGCCGCCGCCGGACCCGACGCGGATGTTGCCGAAGCGCATTGGGGCGTCTCGGCCGAGGGAAACTTCGAGGGCCGGAACATCCTGTTCGTTCCCCACAGCATCGACGCCACGGCGGCCAGGACCAGGAAGCCGCCTGACGAGGTGCGCGCCGCGCTCGCCCGGGCACGCGAGCGGTTGTACGAGGTGCGCTCACGGCGTCCCTGGCCGGCGAAGGATGACAAGGTGATCGCGTCGTGGAATGGCCTCATGATTCGCGGGTTCGTCGAGGCGGCCCGCGCGTTCGGGCGCGCGGACTATCGTCAGGCGGCGGAACGGGCCGGTGAAGCGCTGGCAAAGCAGCTCGTCAGGGATGGCCGCGTATTCCGCTCCGCGCTCGGTAGCAGGGTCTCGGGCCCGGGCATGCTCGAGGATTTCGCCGCGGTGGGCCTCGCATTCGTTGACCTGTATGGGCTCACGTTCGACACGTCGTGGCTGCGACTCTCGCGCGCGATCGCCGAGCGCACCATCGAACTATTTCACGATCCGGCAACGGACACCTGGTACGACACGGCCAGCGACCATGAGCCGCTGCTCGTCAGGCCACGTGAGGTCACCGACAACGCCACGCCATCGGGCACCTCGCTCGTCGCCGACCTGCTGCTCACGTGGGCAGAACTCGATGAGCGCCACGAGTGGAAGTCACTCGCGGAAAGCGCGCTGACGCGTGTGGGCGACGCCATCGCCCAGTACCCGCAGGCACTCGGCCACATGGCGGGCGTTGCGGAGGCGTTCGTCAACGGAACGACGCAGGTCGCAATCGTCGGTAATCCGGCAGACGAGAGGTCCGGCGCGCTCATCGAAAGGATCGTGTCGGTTTTCCTGCCGTCAGCGGTGTTCGCTGGCGGGGAGCCAACGGAAGAGCAACCCGCCCTGTTGCGCGATCGAACCGCTGTGAAGGGCGCACCCACTGCCTACGTGTGCCATGGGTTCGCCTGCGAGCTCCCGACGGCGGATCCGCTCGAGGCTGAGCGTCAAGTGCAGCGCCTGATTGCAGATCGGGTCAGGCCCTGGAGCAAGGCCGGCGCCTGAGTCCGGCGACGCAGATCTCACGCCGTGCAGCCATCCCGTTATCCCACCGTGCTTTGATCGTCTTCTCCCGGTGAGAACGGTTGTGGCATCGGGACCAGGATTAGTGTCGCGTCCGGTGACTGCGGCTGAGATGTGTCTGCTATTTGAGGCGTGCTCCGCGGGCCTCATCATATTACCGTCTCCTGCAGAGCAACCTTAGGAAGATTACTGACACGATGCGATCCATTCGACGCTTCTTTGCCCCTCTCGCCTGCCTAACCATGGCCACCACAGCCATGGTTGCGTGCACCACAACGACTCCTCCAATTCCCATTGCATCGCTCCTCCTTCAGCCCGGCCTGGATTCGATTGAAGTCGGCGGAACGTACAACGGCTGGGTCGTGACGTTGCGTGACGCGCAGGGTGAGCTCATCGCTGGACCGCGAAACCTGCAGTGGGATTCGCAAAACCCCTTCGTCGCAACGATCGATGCCTCGACCGGTGTGGTAACCGCGGTGGCCACGGGCGAAACACTCATCACGCTGCGTGGTGAAGGAAAGAGCGCAACCGCCGCCATCCGGGTCATCCATCCGGTACTGTCGATCGTGGTGACACCGGACAGCTTTGATCTCCCGCTGACGACGTCGCGAACGCTCACCGTCCAGCTGGTGGGTCCAAACGGCGTAGCGCTGACGAACCGGCTGATTCAGTGGTCCAGTGCAAATCCCAGCGTCGCGGTGGTAGGCACGAGTGGACAGGTGACGGCAGTCACCATGGGTTCCACCACCATCACGGTTCGAGCGGGTCAGAAATCCGCGACCGTCAAGGTGCGCGTCATTGCGGAACCGGTGCAGAGTGTCCGCATCCTGCCGCAGCAGACGGTCCAGGTGATTCGAGTCGGACAGGCGAAGCAACTGTCCGCCGAGTGCCTCAGCGCCACGCAGCAGGTGTTACCGGGCCGTACGATCACGTGGAATTCAGGAAACCCGATCGTCGCAACTGTCAGCAACGGCGGACTGGTAAGCGCGCTGTCAGTGGGACAAGCGAACATCACGGCGACTTGCGATGGCACGGTCAACACGTCCATCCTCGCACAGGTGACGCCAGTCCCGGTGTCGAGCGTGACGATCACCCCGGGCTCACTGAGCCTTACTGGGGGCATGCAGGGGCAACTGCTCGCTGTTGCGAGAGACAGCGCCGGCAACGTGCTCTCGCTTCAGGGCCGAACGGTCACCTGGCTTACCGATAACCAGCCTGTCGCATCGGTAAGCAATGCTGGTGTGGTACAGGGCGGACAGCCGGGCGACGCGAATATCACGGCAGTCGTCGATGGCGTAGCGAGCGCACCGGTTACCGTGACCGTGGTTACGATGTTTCCCGCAGTTACGCCGGAAGTGGAACCACGAATGGCAGAACGCAAATTGCAAATTGCAGATCGAAGGTCTGCTAGTCGCTGACCTAAAGATCGGCGCAACTCTGCAGGATGGTCCGGCAATTCCTGCAGATGACCTTACAGCGAACCTCCGCGAGATCGGCCGAGCCACAGACGTCGCACTCGGCCAG
>DATMBT010000296.1:0-12705 GCA_035559475.1 Gemmatimonadaceae bacterium | reverse complement strand
GGACGTTGTCGACGCCCAGCCACTCGTTCAGCGTGCTTTTTCCGCGCAATCCCGTGCCGACGATCGCGATGCGCACGGTGTCCTGTCTTTCGAACGGGATGCCGGCCATGGAGTCGGCGGCGGGAATCGGGAATCGGGAATCGGGAATCGTGGCGGCGGCTTCGTCGACACCGAACTGGCCAAGGGCAATTCCGGCGCTCGCGGCGGCGGCGGATTTGAGAAGGTCGCGACGTGTAGTCATGGCTTTACCGTCTGGTGTCCGATGTCCTACGTCCGGCTTGTTCCCCAAAGTCTGGGCAACAGGCGCCACAAGCCCGCTGCGCTCACGACGAACACAACCGTCCACATGAGTGCCTGGCCTGTCCTTCCATAGATGTAACTCCCGGCTCCAAACAACGCCGCATAGACAAAAAGGCAGCCGAGTACCCAACCGAGGAGGGACTGGGTAATCGAGTCCGGTGAAGGCGACAGTCCGGATTCGGCGCGGATGGACTCCCAGCCGGGGCCTGCGGGGCGCACGAGCCGGTAGAAGTCCAGCAGTCGCTTGCGATCATCCGGCGCGGTTACGAGCGTCACCGTGATCCAGACCACGGTCGTGACGGCCACGGTCCAGATGAGCGACACGTGCGACGCCATCTCGAGACCATTCTTCCGCGCAATGAACAGGCCTAACGAGATGGCGAACGATGCCGCCATGGCCGACACTTCGCTCCACGCGTTCACGCGCCACCAGAACCAGCGCAACAGGTAGAGCAGGCCGGTGCCGGCGCCGATCGAGAGCAGGAGCTCGAAGCTCTCGCGTGCCGTGTCGAGGACATAGGTGAGCAGGGCAGCAACGATCATCAGCAACGCCGTGACGATGCGACCCACAAACACATACTGGCGCTCCTCGAGACCCGGCTGGAGGAAGCGTCGATAGAAGTCGTTGACCAGGTACGACGTTCCCCAGTTGAGGTGCGTGGAGAGGGTAGAGACGTAGGCGGCAATCATGCCCGCCACCATCAGGCCAAGGAACCCGACGGGCAGGAACTTCAGCATCGCCGGATAGGCGATGTCATGACCGAGCAGCGCGGGATCCATGTTGGGAAACGCGATCTGGATGTCCGACAACTGCGGGTAGACGATCATCGATGCCAGCGCCACGATGATCCACGGCCACGGACGCAACGCGTAGTGCGCGAAGTTGAAGAACAGCGTTCCCTTGAGTGCGTCGCCTTCGGTGCGCGCCGCCAGCATGCGCTGCGCGATGTAGCTGCCGCCGCCGGGCTCCGCGCCGGGATACCAGACAGACCACCACTGGATCGTGAGCGGGATGATCAGGACGGTCAGCGTCAGGCTCCAGTCGCCGAAGTCCGGGAGTAGCGCCAGCGTTGCGGGATTTGTATGTGCGATGAGGTTTGCGAGGCCGCCGACCTGCGGTTGTTGCAGTGCGAAGTACGCTGCGGCAAAGGCTCCGCTCATCGCGATGCCGAACTGGATGAAGTCCGTCACGAGGACGCCCCAGAGTCCTGACGTCGCGGCGAACGCGATGTTGAGGACGGCGCAGATCAAGAGCGTCTGTCCCATCGGCCATCCCAGCACCACGTTGGCGATCTTCACCGCCGCCAGGTTGACCGTGGCCATGATGAAGCAGTTGAACACGAGCCCGAGGTACACGGCGCGGAATCCGCGCACCAGCGACGCCGCCTTGCCCGAGTAGCGGATTTCGTAGAACTCGAGGTCCGTCAACACGCCTGATCGCCTCCAGAGCCGCGCATAGAAGAACACGGTCATCATGCCGGTGAGCAGGAACGCCCACCACGCCCAGTTGTTCGCGACGCCATGCTCGCGCACGAGGTTCGTGACGAGGTTCGGCGTGTCGGTCGAGAATGTCGTCGCGACCATCGACACGCCCACCAGCCACCACGGGGCCGACCGGCCCGACGTGAAGAACTCGGCGGTGCTCGATCCCGCACGCCGCGCGAGGACAAGCGCAGGAACGAAGGAAAGAGTCGTCAGGGCAAGTACGATGAACCAGTCGAGGGCTGTGAGTTGCATTCCTGGGATGGCGGAAGGCGGATGGCGGAGGTCGGATAACTGACACCAACCTTCGCGCTATTCGACTGGTGTCTGTGCGTACGATTCGAGGAAGCCGCACCGGTCGCATCGCCACGTCGTGACCTGAAAAGCCTCGCGATCACTCGTCTCGAGCCCGAACCAGAAGCTTTTCACTGGCTCACCTTCGACCCAGCGTTGCTGCGCGAGCTGGTTGTGATCGCCGCGATCGAGGACGAAGCCTTCGGACATTTTTCCGACGCGGCATCGGGGGCATTCTTTCATGGCGGATGGCGGATGGCGGATGGCGGATGGCGGATGGCAGACGTCGGACAACTGTGCCGCCATCATTGCAGATGTTTCGCCAGTAATCCAGCGCCAGCACCAGCAACGAGCACTAGTACTAGCAACCAGCAACCAGCAACCAGCGTTACTTCCTGGGTACCTTCGCCTTCAGCTCCTCGAACCAGTTGATGACCACCGCAACTTCGAGCGTGGCCAGCTGGATGTTCGATGCCGCGCCTCCCCGTCCAGGGTCATTGTTGTCAGGGGACATCACGCTGATAATGCGCCCGTCATGAGCGACATCGTACGTTCGTGGCGTCACCGGAGCGGCGACAGGGAATTTCCGTGGAACCGACACCGGGTTCCCGAAGCTGAACGAATGTCCTGTCGTGATGGATCGCACGACGAACTGACCGACCAGCGGCACGTAATACAGCTCCTTCTGGTCCCGCGACCACATCGGGTGATGGCCGTTCTCGCCCGCCTGTGAGATCGGGTACCTGGCGCCAGTGGCGGGGAACGGCTGAACGAAGACAAAGTTCTCGTTGGAGGCGCCTCGCTCGCCCGTGGAGTAGGCAACCCACTTCCCGTCAGGTGAAAACGCCGCGCCGACCTGGTTCCCCACGGATCGCACGTTTCCGAAGGATTCGCTCTTCCTCGAGGCCAGGGAGTACAGCCAGAGGCTCGTCGTGTCGTTCTTCGTTATGCTGAACAGGAAGGCGTCGTCCGTCGGCGACCATGACTCTGGAATGTGGGTGACTCCCGGGTCTGCCGTCGTGAGGCGTTCCACGGCGCCGCTTCCGTCGGCGCGCTGGCGGAAAATGCCCGCGTCGCCTTCCCGCGTTGACTGGAACGCGACCCACTGGCCATCGGCCGACCAGATCGCGTAGCGTTCCTTGCCGCCTAACGTGAGACGGCGAATGGCGCTCGACTTGTTGAGGTCGTAGATCCATACGATGCCCTCCTTCCCGTCATCCGTCCCGACGGCAACGCGCCTCCCATCGGGGGACACGCGCGGGTACTCGTAAGGCGCCGAAGGAAGCCCGAGCGGCTCACTGACCCCGGCCCGGTTCGTGAGCGTGAGGTCGAGCGTCGACGTCACGCTCGCGGATGGCCCTGGCAGGTATGCCAACACTCCTGTTTTCGAGAACGCGTAGTGCGCCGTTCCAACCGCTCCCATGAGGCCGCGGCGCACGCCCTCGAGGACGGGAACCGGCTGGCCGGTGACCTTCTTCGCGCCCACGTCGAATGGGACGGCGTACAGGTTGCCGCCGAGCGCATAGAGGATGTGGCCTGTCGATATGTAGTGACCGTCAGCGCCCCCATCGACCAGGACCGTACGTTTTTTCGTTTTGATGTTTTCGACGACGATTTGCGCGCGCTCCCAGCGATCCGCGCCTGCTCCCTGCGCAACGGTGAACAGGACGTCTTCCGCACCCGGCAGGAGTTCGGGACCGAGCGGCGTGTGACCCGAGGGCAGGTCGACGATCAGCTCAGGCGTGCCCCCTTCCGGTGAGACGCGAAAGATGTCGTTGTCGCTGGCGAAGACGATTCCGCTCTCATCCCAGTCCATCCCTATCGGATTCACCGACTGGGTAATCGTGGAGGCCGTGCCGCCGTTCACCGGGATCCACTTGATCGCCCCACCGGACCAGAATGCGACTGACTTCCCGTCAGGAGAGAACACCGGATTCGAAACGCCCACCTGCCGGCTTTCACTGCCGGCGATGGGTTCGACCGATTGGTTGGAAAGCGACCGGCGGAGAAGCCCGTACGGCGTTGCCAGAACGAGCTGCATGCCATCGGGTGAGACGGCCACCGCCCGTCGGGTGACCGTTGCCAGGCCCTGTCCACTTCCCATCAGGACCGTGAACCGGATGACTGGCAGCGGCGGAGGGTCAGGTGAGAACTCGAGCATCGCGACGCTGGTGATGAGCGCCGCCACCGCTGCCGCGCCGGCGATTGGCGCGATGCGACGCCATCCAGGCCTGGGCGCCACCGCAGGCGTCACGCGGGAACCCGTCAGGCTCGGTCCGGTGAATCCCTGGTTACCCAGCGCGTCTGAAAACTGGGCGGCGTTCGTGAATCGGTCGGCCGGGAGCTTCTGCAGCGCCTTGAGCGTCGCCGCTTCCACGTTAGGTGGAATCGTCTGCCGCTGCACGGTCAGCCCGCGCGGCTGCTCCGTCAGCATCCGCGCCACGATCGCCTGCGGCGTCGGCCCTGCGAACGGCGGCTCGCCGACGAGCATCTCGTAGAGCACGCAGCCTAACGCGTAAACGTCGGCCTTGGGCGTGATCTCGCGTTCCCCCATCGCCTGCTCGGGCGCCATGTATTGTGGCGTCCCGAGCGACATGCCGGTCTCGGTGATCCGCGTGGAGCCGTCGGTCTTCGACGCGGCGAGCGCGATCCCGAAGTCCGCGACGAGCGCCTGGCCGTCGTGGAGGAGGATGTTCTCGGGCTTGATGTCGCGGTGCACCACGCCGCGGCGGTGCGCGTAGTCCAGTGCACCGGCCACCTCACGTGCGATGCGAACGGCGTCCTCGACCGGCAGCTGCTTCTCCCGGTTCAACCGGTCGCGCAACGACTCGCCTTCCACGTACGGCATGACGTAGTAGACGAGGCCATCGACTTCGCCCGAATCGTGCAGCGGAAGAATGTGCGGATGCTGCAGGTTCGCCGTGGTGCGGATCTCTGCGAGGAACCGTTCGCCGCCGAGAATGGCGGAGAGCTCGGGGCGGAGGAGTTTCAGCGCGACCAGCCGGTCGTGTCGGATGTCGCGCGCGAGGAAGACCAGGGCCATGCCGCCGGCGCCGAGCTCGCGCTCGATGCGGTACTGTCGCTCGAGACCGGCTGAAAGCCGATCGATTATGGCCACGCGTTTCCTCGATTGGGTCGCGCGGCTAATCTATGGACGCGGCGTCAGGCGTTGCTAGGGCAGTTCCTTGCGCCTTCGAATGCCGCGGTGCTTCGGGAGTGCTCCGGAAAAGATTGAAACACAGGGGCGCACAGGGGCGCACAGAGGAACAAAGCATCCAGCACTAGCTCCAGCCCCAGCAAGCTGCCCCAGCAAACAGCACCAACAAACGAGCTGGCGTTAAGCAGCGCGTAGCACCTCGACCGGATCCGATTTCGTCGCGCGTGCCGCCGGCCGTATCATCGCGAGAAGCGCAACGCTCACCAGCACCGCTTCCGCCATTAGCAGCGCGATGGCGTCGATGTGGTAGAGCAACCCGATGAAGGGATCCACGAACTTGTTTGTCCAGATCGTGGCAAAGCCGCCCACCGCAGTTCCGGCCACAATGAGAATCGCACCATCGTGCAGCACATCGAGGAAGATGCGCTTCGTCGTCGCGCCCAGGGCCAGGCGAATTCCTACTTCCCGCATTCGCTGAGTGACCGCGTAAGAAAGCACGCTGTACATGCCGAGCGCGCAGAGGAGCAATGACATCGCCCCGAACGCTCCGAAGACGCGCGACAGGAAGAGCTGCTCCTTGATCATCTTTTGCCGCGCGTCATCGAAACCACTAACCGCGATCGACCCGCGCGGAGGCACGATATCCCGCATCGTCGCCGCTATTCCGGTTCGCAGCTCAGGCATCACCTTCTCCGGCGCCCGGACCACGAACCAACGCGATGCAACCGAGTCCTTCGACACAAGGTAGATCTGCGGCTCCGCGTCCTCGCCCGCGTACTGGGGCATCGAGGGCAGGATCGTTCTCGAAATGCCGATCACACGGTACCACGGAGCGATTCGCTCCTCTGGCCCGAACTTCGCCAGCTTGCCGATCGGATCGTCGCTCCCCCACAACTTGAGGGCCGTCACCGAATCGACGATCAGCACGCCTTCGCTGAACAAGTCGCGATCCTCAAAATCCCGGCCGCGGATGATCGGGATGCCGATGGTACGAAGCAGGTTGGGACTGGCAATTGTGTAGCCGCGCAAGAAACGCGACCGGAATCCGCCTCCCGAGCGCTCTCCCGTGAACGCCGGATACTTGAGACTTCCACCCGCGCGCCACGCGACTGACTGGATTTCATCAAAGCGATGGAGCCGTGTTTCCGTAGCCGCCGCGAGGGCGCTCCGAGCGGCGAAGGTTGTGTCGACCGGGCTGCGCCACGGAGGGCTGACACTCACATAGAGAAGCTTTCGCGCGTCGAAGCCAAGGTCGAGCGCCTGCGTAATCCGCGACGCGCGCAATAGGAGCGACACGCCCGTCAACAACACCAGCGACAGCGCCACCTGGCCGATGACAAGCGCCGAGAACCGTCCGTGTTTTCGAGCCGTCGTGGAGCCGGAAGCCTCCTTGATCGCCTCTGACAATCGCATGTCGGACAGTCGCAGCGCGGGGAGCAGGCCGAATATCAGCGCGGAAAGCACCGCCGCGCCTGACGACATCGCGATGACGCGCCAGTTCATGGTCAGCACGAGCCCGAAAGTGACCGGGTTCCGATCCGGCAGGCTGCCACGCAGGAGGTCGAAGCCCCACGTCGCCGCAACGAGGCCCAACGCGGCTCCCGCCAGGGAAAGAACGACGGACTCGGCGAGCACCTCGCGCACCAGGTCCGACCGACGCGCACCTAACGACATTCGCACCGCGAGGTCGCGACGCCGGGTGAGTCCGCGGGCCAGGATCAGGTTCGCAAGGTTCGAGCAGGCAATGATGAGCACCGTGAAACCTGCACCCACCAGGATCCAGTGCATCGCGCGTAGCTCGAGCGGATCGCGCATGACCGGCCAGGCCCGGTAGACGAAGTCGCGCCGGCCCTTGCCGTGCACCTGCAGCATGTACTCCGACGCGACCTTGAAGTCCGCGATGAGCGAATCGATGGTGGCATTCGGCCGCAGGCGTACGATCGGGTACACACCGCGATTGGTCGTGGCGTACGCCTTCACGTCCGACGGCATCACTTGCCAGACGTCCGTGCTGGTCTCGTTGAAGAACTCGGCGGGCAGTACTCCAATCACCTGACGCCGGCTGGTTCCTAACCCGCTTTCGATACGCAGCGCGAGCTTCTCGAGTCGCGGCTGCCTATGGAAGAGCGAAATCCAGAGCTGTTCGCTGATGACGACGCTCGCTGCGGCATCTTCATCGGCGGTCGCGGGGTCGAAGAGTCGTCCCGCGATCGGTCGCACTCCACGCACGGCGAAGTAGTTCGCGCTCGTGAGCAAGCCGCGCCCTTCGACGACCAGGTCACCGCTGACCAGGTTTGCCATGAAACCCTGGCCCGTGTACGCCGTCGACTCCACCGAGCGGACAAACCGCTGAAGGACATCGACGTGGTCCCCAGCCGTGACCTGGCCAGCCTTCCCGTCGCCGCTGTACACGATGGTAAACAGGCGTTCTGGATCGAGGCTGACGGTGCGCGGCCGGCGAAGCGCATCGACCATCCCGAATACGCCGGCAACGAGGCCTAACGCAAGCGCCAGCGAAACGATCGATACCGTAGCGAAGCCGGGGCTCCGTCGGAGTGACTTGATCGCGGCTCGGAGAGGCAGCATCGGGTCGTGACTCGTGACTGGTGACTCGTGACTCGGCACTGCCGTATGCCCGCCTGCCCGTTGACCCGTCTACCCGAGGATCAGAACTGGTACGCGTGCGGCCCCGCCCGAGACAAAAAGAACACGGCCTCCTTCGCCGGCCTTCGATGCTTCTTCCGGTAATTCTCCGCCCACTTCGTCAGGAAAACGTCAGCTTCGGCTTGCGGGACCAGCGCCCAGACCGCCCCCCCGAATCCCGCCCCGAAAGCGGACGCTGCGACTGCTCCCAATTCACGAGCGGAACGCTGCAACGTCACCGTCTCGGCCACCTGGTTGCCAAGATTGGACTCCGCCAGCCGCATTGAGTGATCCACGACCACGCCGAATTCGATGACTGCCTCACGCCGGATCGCGTCGCTCGCCGCGGGAATAATCTCGTAGGTCTCGGCGATGAACTGCTCCAGACGGCCCTTGAGGTAGGACGGCGTGAAGTCGCCCCCCCGGGCGTGCGCGGCCAGCGTCCGGATGTGGTCCGCCGCACCATCCACGGTATTGATGGCCGTGCCGAGCATGTGGTCAGTCCGGCCGGTGTCCTTGTTCCAGAGTTCGACCAGCCGACGCGCCGCCAGCGAGACTCGATTGTACTTGGCGCGTGCTGATCCCGACTTAGGGGCATGCACGCCTGACGAGGCCAGGGCAAACACGAACCCCTCCGGCACCCGCAGCAGTGCTTCGCGTTTCACCGGGTCCCAGGCATATCGAGCCAGCGCTTCGGGTTCGCTGCAGAGGATGGCGGTGTGGTCCTGGTTTCCGCCGAACGTGCCGACACCGGTGTCGGTCCCCGTGATCAGCTGCCGGTACGTTCGCCCGTTTTCGACCGCGCCGAGGTACGCCGCCAGTTCTTCGCCTGACGAGATGAGGCCGCGAAAAATGGTATTGCTGCGCAGGTCGTTCGTTTTCGAGAGCGCAATAAACGTTGCAACGACGAGCGTGCTGGAGCTGCTCATCCCGGCGTCGGCCGGCAGATCCGCGGCGAACGCGATGTCCGCCCCGCGATGCACGCGCTCGAAATTCATCGCCAGCCGGCTTACGACTGTCGCGACATATCGCGTCCACGTGCCCGGCTCGCCCTGTGACGGCGCCTTCAGGTCCGTCTGGAACGTCGCCTTCATGTCGATCGAAACCGCGCGCACGATCGAATCACGCCGCGGCGCAACCTGCACGCAAAACCCGCGCTCCAGCGCGCACACCAGGCTGCGTCCCCCGGCATAGTCAGTATGCTTGCCGAGTACTTCGATGCGGCCGGGAACCCAGAGCGACCAGCGCTGCGGGTCGGCGCCTATCGAGTCGAGCGCGGCGTCGGCCCGGTCGTATAGCGCGGTCTTGGCCCTGGCCTCGGGTTCGGAAAGGCCCAACTCGATGAGGCGTTGCAAGTCGTGACTGGTGACTGGTGACTAGTGACTCGGCGAGCGTGACTCGGCACTTCGGGCGCCTGTGGTCTTCCTCGACCCTCGACCCTCGACCCTCGACCCTGTTAGAGCACCGGCCTCACTTCCTTCAGAAAGGAGACTACCGACGCCACATCCCCGCGCCTCCCCATGTCAATCACCGGCGCGGTAAACGGCAACACCTTGAACCGTTCGCCCAGCTCCTTCATCGCGATGCGAACCGCGTCAGGCAGCTCCAGCTCACCGCGCGCCGACGGCTTCACGCGACGGCAGGCATCAAAGATCACTGGATTAAAGGCCCACAGGTTCATGCTCACCAGCGCATGGGACCCCATGGCGTTGAACGTAGCCTCGTCAGGCTTTTCGACAATCTCCTCGAGATAGCCGTCGGACGACACGCGCAGGAGCGCAAACCTGCGGATTCGTTCGGGATCGATGTTCCCCTGCGTCACGAGCGCTTCGCGATCAAATCCCGGCAGCGCGGAACCAGTCTCGCTGGCCAGCTCGCGATACGCCTCGACAGGGTAGTAGTTGTCGGCGTTGAGGACCAGGAAGCGGTTATCGCCGACGAAAAACTGGGCTGCCAGTACGGCATCGGCGGTTCCACGCGGCTCCTGCTGGATGGCGAAGGCGATCCGCAACCGCTGGAGCGTCAGCTCACTATGGAAGTGACGGCGCACGTCATCGGCATCCGGCGCCACCACAAGACAGATCTCTCTAATCCCGGCATCGGCGAGGGAGCTCAGGACGAAATGCAGGAACGGGCGGCCGTCCCGCACCGGCATCATGGCCTTCATCCCGGAATCGGCCGCGAGGGCCTGATCGGGGGTCAGCTGGGCGCCGGTGTCGCTGCGGCGCATTCGGGTGCCCAGGCCTCGGGCGAGGATGACGGCTTTCATGGTGACTCGTGACTGGTGACTCGTGACTCGGCGGTGATGATCCGACCGCCGGACCTGTAGTGCGAGCTCCGTTTTGACTCGGGGGTCATCCCGCCAAGCATTAGATGTAGCTCGCCGGCCCGGAATCCGCCGTCCCGGCCCCGCCACTCCTCGCCATCCATTTTGGGCTTATCGCGGAACCTGAACTCCCACAGTAACTTGCAGGCCCGGTAAGTCCACAGACCCCCTTAACGAAAGCCGGCTCCGCCGTCGAACGAATCGCGGCAAGACTGCGTTACCTCTTCAATGATTTCAGGCAGACTATTCGCTGTCGCGTTGTTCCTGTCGCCGTTCACGGCCGGGTCCGCACAGCAGTCAGATACGATCCGGGTTTCTGTGACCGATGCCCTCACGCGCGTTCTTCGTGAAAGCGATGAGATGCGCATCGGGCAGGCGCAACTTCAGGTCACCGATGCACAGGTTGGGCAGGCGCGCGCCGCAGGACTGCCCGCACTCAATCTGCGCGGCAACTACACGCAGGTCACGCGCAACGCGCGCGCGACCATCGTTGGGCAGATCTTCGGCCAGAATTACAACTACACGACTTCGCTGGCCCTCACGCAGCCCATCTTCCAGGGCGGTCGAGTCTGGGCCGCGATGCGCGCCGCCGACGATGCGCGAGATGCATCACGACACAACCTGCTCGAGACGCGCTCTCGCCTGACGCTGCAGACGCAGGCCGCGTACCTGGGCGCCATCCTCGCGCGCGAACTGGTGGCAATCCAGGAGAGCAACCTCACCCTGGCGGATGACAGGCTCGCCCAGGTGGTGCAGCTCGAGAAAGCCGGTCGTGCCTCGCGTTATGACCTGCTGAAGGCACGCGTTGATCGCGCGAACCTCGAGCCCATGATGCTGCAGGCGCGGAGCAACCGCGAACTGGCGGACATCGAACTCAAGCAGCTGTTGAACTACCAGAACTCCACCGTCGTGGTGCTGACCGAGGAACTGGACACGGCGGCGCTGAGACCCGCGGTCTCGTTGCTCGTGTCGGCGTCGCAGGGAATCGTTGCCCGTTCGTCGGTTCGCGCCGCCGAGGCGACACTCGACGTCCGCCGTGAGGGCATCAGGATTGCGCGCGCCGATTTCATGCCCACGATCAGCGCGTTCTTCAACAACGGTTTCACAGCCTTGCCATCATCGTCGGGATTCCCGACGGTCTGGGGACAGACCAACCCGTGCCCGACGGAGTCGAGCCCGAACCGGGTGTGCCAGAACAACGGCTGGTATCCCGATCGATCGTTTGGCGTGCAGGTTGCGTGGCCACTCTTTGACGGCCTCCGCACCAAGTCGAACGTGGACCTCGCATCGGCACAGGAGCGGGTGGCTCGCATCCAGCTTGCCCAGGCGCACGAGGTGGTTGCGGTCGAGGTGGCGCAGGCACAGGCAGAATTTGACCGTGCCGAGGCCACGTACAACGCGCAACAGCAGAATTCAGCCGAGGCCGATGAGTCGTACAAGATCGCGGCCCTTCGGTTCGAGCGGGGACTGGGCACCCAGCTCGAGGTGAAAGACGCCCAGTTCGCCCTGCTCAACGCACGCGTCAACGCGGCGCGCGCGACCATAGACTACTACCTGGCGGCCGCCGAACTGGCCCGCTCGGTCGGGCGCGAGATCCCGCCCCCGCCGATGCGTCCCGCCACCCGCTGAGAACACCTAACGTGGTTCGACCGATATACGCACTGGCATTGGCCGGAGTCATTGGCGTCGTCGCAGCATGCGGCGGCTCCGAGGAAGCGGCTGCCGCTCCGGAAGACGCAGGAAAGGACAAGTCCCCGGCGGGTCGCGAAGGCGGCGCGCCTGGCGGACCAGGCGGCATTGGAGCCGGCGCCGCTCGTGGGCGCGGCATGATGTCGCTCGTTCTCGGCGCCACCGACGTGCATAACGTGAAGCAGGGATCCATCGAACTCGCGATGGGCATCCAGGGTGACCTGAAACCGATTGAAGAAGTACCTGTCCGTGCCCGGATCGAAGGCAACCTCGAGTCCGTGACCGTTCGCGAGGGTGATCGCGTGGGCCGCGGCCAGGTGATGGCCCAGTTCGAGTCGAGCGCCGAAGTCGGTGCTGAGCGGTCCGCACAGGCGGACGTGGAATCGGCGAAGGCGGACTCCGTCAACGCCCAGTGGAATTCCGACCAGTCGGAAGAGCTGTTCAAGGCCGGCGCGATTCCGGAGCGCGACCTTCGGACCTCGCAGCAGGCGCTGGTGGCGGCCAAGGCTCGCCTCAGCGCGGCGCAGTCACGATGGTTCGCCGCCAAGCGCGATGTCGAAGACACCAAGGTCGTGGCACCGACCACCGGTATCGTCTCGGTGCGGTCGGTTGAAAACGGCGAGCACATTTCGCGCGGCGCGCAGATGTTCACGGTCGTGCGCAATGACGTGCTCGAGCTCGAGGCGGCGGTGCCGGCGCGCTATGCCGGCGATGTGCGAGTTTCGATGCCGGTGCGCTTCAACGCCGGTGGTCGCGAGATGACCGGCCGCGTGGCGCGCGTAAGCCCGACGATCAATCCGGCCAACCGATCGGT
>DATMBT010000295.1:0-2160 GCA_035559475.1 Gemmatimonadaceae bacterium | reverse complement strand
ACCAGTGGTTCATGGCGTACCGGCGTCGGCCAGGCCTGCCTGACGAGAACCGTGAGCCTGACCTGGCCCCGTTTCGGTTCAAGCCGATCATTCCGCCCGGGGACCGATTCTGGGCGGATCCGTTCCCCATGCGCGTGGGTGGTGCGGAGTACGTCCTTTTCGAGGACTATCCCTACTCGACCAGGCGCGGTGTTATCTCGGCGATGGAACTTGGACCGGAAGGGCCGGTCGGGTCGCCACAAGTTGTCCTGAGTCGCGATTACCACCTTTCCTATCCGTTTGTGTTTTCGTGGCGCGGCGAGCAGTTCATGATGCCCGAATCGGCTGATGCCGGCCGTGTCGAGTTGTATCGCGCGGTGCGCGCGCCGATGGAATGGACGCTCGAGGCAACGCTGATGGCGGACCTGCCGCTGGCGGACTGCACGCTAGCCGAGATCGGTGGCAAATGGTGGATGTTCGCCAACGCCGCCGTGCCCGGCGCGTCGTACTGGGACGAGCTCCACGTCTTTCATGCACCGTCACCAACGGGACCGTGGACGCCGCATCGCCGGAATCCGGTGGTGTCCGACGTCAGGATCGCGCGCCCCGCGGGTGCATTGTTCCAGCGCGGTGGCGCGTGGTACCGTCCGTCCCAGGATTGCTCTCACGGCTACGGCTATGCGCTGAACATCCGGCGTATTCACCGGATTGACGAGTCTACGTACGAGGAGGAGACGGTGGGCCGGCTGCTCCCGGAATGGTCGCCCGGACTGACGGGCATCCACACGGTGAATGCCCTCGGTGGCCTGACTGTGATCGATGCGCGGCGCAGGGTGTCAAAGGCCCCATGGAGCTCGGCGGGGTAATCGCCGCCTGACGTCGGTTGTTAGTTTGCCTCCATGCAGCCGCTTGTCGGTTTCCTCATCGGATGAGCACGGGCCCACTCCGGGTCGTTCTCATCTGTCATCATGATGCACCGCTGCATCACGATGGCGTGGCACGCTGGATCGCGAGTTGGGCCACATTGAGCGGGATCGTGGTCATCAAGGAGCCGGCGGTCGTCCTGCGGCGCCGACTCCGACGCGAATGGCGCCGGGTAGGCTCCCTGCGCTTGCTCGACGTGTTTGCGTTCCGGCTGTTCTACCGCTTGTCGATCGCCAGTCGCGACCAGGCGTGGACTGGCGACCAACTCAGGCAGCTGCGGAATCGGTACAGCGATCTCCCCGCAGGGACTCGAACTATCGAGGTTCCATCGCCCGCCTCGAAAGAGAGCCAGGCATTCATCGAGGCGGCGAATCCCGACATCGTCATCGCGCTATGCAAGAGCATCCTTCCCGAGCGAGTCTTTGCTATTCCGCGCTTCGGAACCTTCGTTTTTCACCCAGGCATCTGTCCGGAGTATCGGAATGCACACGGATGCTTCTGGGCGCTGGCATCGGGCGACCGGGCCCACGTTGGCATGACCCTGCTGCGGATCGATAAGGGGGTCGATACGGGGCCTATCTTCGGATATTTCGAAGCCGGATTCGACGAAGTGCGCGAGAGCCACATTCGCATTCAGCACCGTGTCGTGCTCGACAATCTGGACGCGATTCGGGCGCGAATTCTCGACATCGTGCGCGGCAGCGCGCGCCAAATCGATGTGACGGGGCGTCCTTCGCGTGAGTGGGGTCAGCCCTGGCTGACCGCATGGATCCGCTGGAAGTCCAATGCGCGGAGGAGCGGACGTGCACATCATCGCGCTTGAGTACCACGATATTGTCCGCGATGGCGCGTGGGACGCGAGCGGCTTTCCGGGCAACGCCGCGGCAACGTACAAGCTGTCGGTCGCGAACTTCGAGGCACACCTGTCGGCATTGCGACGGTCCCAGTGCACGGTGCTCGCGAGCATCGACGATGCGGCGCCTTCAGCAAGGCCACCGGTCGTCCTGACGTTTGACGACGGTGGATCCGGCTACCTGGCCGCAGCGGATCTCCTGGAAACTCAGGGCTGGCGTGGATGGGTATTCATGACGACGGGTTCCATCGGGAAGCCGGGATTCCTCAGCGCTGGCGATCTTCGATCATTGCAGAATCGAGGGCACGTGATCGGCACGCACTCGCGCAGTCATCCAGCACGATTGTCCGCGCTGTCCGCGTCCGCCATCAGGGAAGAATGGCGGACGAGCCTTGGTGATCTCC
>DATMBT010000294.1:0-3557 GCA_035559475.1 Gemmatimonadaceae bacterium | reverse complement strand
GGGATCTTTGCCACCACTTCTTCCGGATTCCCGCGGACCAATGCCTTGCCGGAATTCGCGAACACCCACGCCATGCCCCCGACGCCAATTCCTGCTGCAGTAATGCCGGCGACGACGGCACCGAGGGCGGCGATCCCGCCGGCCGCCATCAAGATCTGCCGGTTGCGGCGCCGGCCGAACTGGTCGCCATACCGCCACGCCGCGAACTCCGGTCGGAGTGGCTCACCGATTCGAACAAGCGTGGTGCCGTCGCGAAGTTTGGCCAGGCCGACGTTTTCCGTCGCGACCCGGCGTCGAGTGTCCCGGTAGAGCTTCTCCGTTTGCTCGATCGCTTCCCATCGCTCCTCGAGCGGCGTGAGGTTCCACCGTTCGCATTTCGGGCAAACGACCCAGAGCCGCCCCTTTGCCTGGTCAAACGCCAGTCGCTTCCCGACGGGGAAGGCCTCGACAGATTCGTTAGCGCCTAACGGGCTGTTGCAGAACAGGCAGGTGGAGTACATGTCGAAGGCCGAAGACCAAAGACCAAAGACCAAGTCTAAGTCTAATCGTTAGTCGCTAGTCGCTAGTCGCGAACGTCAGGCCCCTGCGCAGTCGCGTGCTCCCCGCTCGAGATCTCGGAATCTCCAGGAAGCGCCGCGCGAAAGACGTTCGCGCCTGACGACTCGATCACGTCCGCGAAGAAGCGTGCGCTCGACTTCAACGTACGACGCTGCGTGTCAAAGTCCACGTGCACCAGGCCAAACGGCATCGTGTAGCCGCTGGCCCACTCGAAATTGTCCAGCAGCGACCAGACCAGGAACCCACGAAGGTCCACGCCGTTTTCCATGGCGCGCGCGGCCGCCTTGATGTGACTGCGCAGAAACTCGACGCGCTCCGGATCCATCACGTCCGCGCCGTCCTGCGGCATCGGGTCTGTGAATGCCGCCCCACACTCGGTGATGAAGATCGGCACGCGCCCGTAACGCTCCGTGATGCGATTCAGCGTCTCCGTCAATCCACCCGGGTAAATCTCCCAGCCAAACAGTGTCCGCGTCGCGGGCGGCGTGACACTCTTCACCCGCATGGGCAGCGTTTCCGGGTCGTCGCCAATGACCACGCGTGTGTAGTAGTTGAGTCCTACGAAGTCGATCGGCTGGCTCACCAGCTTCATGTCCTCAGCCGACAGCGGGTGCCAGTCGGAACCGAACATCTCCGGCAACTCCTCAGGCATCTCGCCAAGCAGGATGGCGTCGAGAAACTGCAGGTTGCGGAAGGCGTTCGCTCGCTGGGCGGCGGCCAGGTCCAGCGGCGTGTCGGTCGCGGGATATTTCGGCTGGATGTTGACCGCGATCCCGATGCAGCCATCTCCGCGATCACGGTACGCCTGCACCGCGTAACCGTGCGCTCGCAGGAGGTTGCGCGCGACCACCGGCGCTTCCGCCGCGTTGCGGTGTCCCGGCGCATAGACGCCTGACACGTAGCCCTTCTCCATCACGATGGCCGGCTCGTTGATGGTCATCCAGTACGGCACGCGATCGCAGAAGGCGCGGAACATCAGGTCGGAGTAGTCGCCGAACCATCTCGCGGTATCGTCATTCAACCAGCCGCCCTTATCCTCCAGCGCGAGCGGCAGGTCCCAGTGGTAGAGCGTGATGAAGGGCTGGATGTCGCGCTCGAGCAGCTTGTCGATCAGGTGATCGTAGAACGCCAGGCCTTTTGCGTTCATGCGTCCGCGACCCTTCGGCAGGATGCGCGCCCACGCAACGCTGAACCGATATGCCTGGATGCCGAGGTCGGCCATCAGGTCCACGTCTTCGGCGTAGCGGACATAGTGGTCGCACGCCACGTCGCCCGTCGCGCCCCCGACGGTCATGCCGGGCTCGCGCGAAAAACGGTGCCAGATGTTGGGTCCGGCACCGTCCGCGAGGGTGGAGCCTTCAACCTGGTACGCCGATGTTGCGACGCCCCAGAGAAAGTCCTTCGGGAACTGAACCGAGTCAGTCACGCGTGTCTATCCCTCCGAGAAGAACAACAGCAGAGCGACCGGGTTTCCAAATATGCGTGAAGTACCCGCTCTTATCTGTGCGTTTCCTCGTGGTCCGCGTTCGACGTACCGCCCTGATCGTTGTTACTCGTACCGAAGCGCCTTCATGGGGTCGATACGCGCGGCTTTTATCGCCGGAATGCCACCAGCCAGGAGTGCTACCAGGCCGAGCAGCAGCGCAGCGGCAATCATCGCGATGGGATCACTCCCCTCTATCCCGAAGAGGAGCGTCCTCGCGAGGCGTGATAACGCGATTGCAGCAAGGATCCCGGTCACGCCGCCGATCACGGTGATGATGCCGACCTGCCGAAGCACCATGGTACGCACGCGTCGAGCATCCGCACCGAGGGCCATGCGCACGCCGATCTCCCGAGTGCGTTGAGCCACGGTGTAGGAGAGCACGCCGTACAATCCAATCGACGCCAGCAGGGTGGCGAGCACCGCGAAGGACGCCGACAACGTACTGATCATGCGGTCGAGGAAGACGTTCTCCTTCACCTGCTGCGGGAGCGTCTTCAGTTCCTCGAGAGGCAGGTTTGGATCGATGCGCTTGACGACGGATGGAATGGTTCGGAGGAGCAGCGCCGGATCGGCCGTGCCGCGCACGTAGATCTGGATGTAGCCGACGAGCGAGTCCTGACGGTACGGCGTGAAGTACATCGGCGGGACCGGGTCGCGCACCTGGCTGTTCTTGGCATCCTTGATGAAGCCGACGATTTCCATGTCGAGCGGTTGGTCTCGCAACGCCATGTGCTTGCCCACCGGCTCGCGGCCGAGTTTTAACTTTCGGGCAAACGCTTCGTTGACGATCGCGACCTTCGGGGCACCGAGGATGTCACTTTCAGTGAAATCGCGCCCGGCGAGGAGCGTTGCACCCATCGTCTTGAAGAAACCGGGACCGACTTCGTTGAACCGCGAGTTCTGGTCCGTATCCGGTGTAGACGGGAATCCTTCGACGGCCACGTCGTTTCCGGAGCTGCTCCCCGCCATGACGGGAATGATGGCCGCCGTTGCCCCCGTGACGCCGGGCAGCGCGGCGAGTTCGGTTTCGAGCTGGGTGAACAGCTGACTCGCGCGCGCGCGGGTGTAGCCATTGAGCACCGGCGACAACCCGAACGTCACAACGTTCTCGATGCGGTACCCGAGTTCTTCGCGATTGACATTGACGAGGCTCTTCACGAACAGCGCCGCCATGATGAGCAACGTCATGGCGAGACCCATCTGCACCGTGACGAGCGTGGAACGGAAGCGGACGGCCGATCGCGCGCCACCGAGCGTGCCCGTGTTCGCACGGATCATGCTGATGAGGTCCGGCCGCGTGCTGTGCATGGCCGGGAAGAGGCCGAACACGAGTCCTGTTCCCAGCGAAAGCACGCCGGCGAAGATGAGCATGCTCACGTCATACCGGAACGTGAAGACGCCGGCGGCATCGGTGGGAAGGAACGAGTTGATGAGGCCCACGGTCCACTTGGCCACGAGCAGGCTGGCCACTCCGCCGATGAGCGCGAGCAGCACGGCCTCCATCAGCAGCTGC
>DATMBT010000293.1:0-4924 GCA_035559475.1 Gemmatimonadaceae bacterium | reverse complement strand
TCCTTCCTCGCGGAAGAAACCCTCAGCCTGGGCGATCATGATTGGGCCCCAGCTCAGGTGCGGATTGAATGAGACGCGAACCTTGCGAAGGGTAGACGGCTCCGATCCTCCGCATGCGACGGCGCTGAGGAGGCCGAAAATGCAGAGTGCAGAATGCAGAGTGCGGAGTGCAGAGCGAACAAAAGAGCGCTTGGGCGGCATGCCAGAACCTATGTCGTGAATCGTGACTAGACTGGACTTTGGTCTTTGGTCTTTGGACTATCTTCGCAAGCATGGGAAACGTCACTGACCTTCAGCCCGCGCGGGACCGCCTCGAATCGCTTCCCGCTGTTCAACTCGGGCACCTTCCATCGCCACTCGATGAGCTGAAACGTCTTCGCAACGCCATCGGGCTCGAGGCGCGACTCATGGCAAAGCGCGATGACGCGATTCCGTTCGGGTTCGGCGGCAACAAGGTGCGCAAGCTGACGTTCGTCGCGGCGCAAGCGATCGACACAGGCGCGGATTCACTCATCACATGCGGTGGCGTGCAGTCCAATCACTGCCGAGCTACCGCGGCGACGGCAGCAGCGATGGGCCTGGAGTGTCATATCGTCGCCAACGGCACGAAGCCCGACCGACCCACCGGCAACGCGCTCCTCGTGTCGCTGTACGGCGCGCACGTGACGTATGTGTCCTCGCGCCCTGAGCGCGCGCCGATGATGGAACAGATCGCCAACGACCTGCGCTCGCGCGGACGCAATCCGTTCGTCATCCCGCTCGGCGCCTCCACGCCGCTGGGCGCGATGGCGATCGCGCGTGGCGTCAAGGAGGTCGTCGACCAGGGTCTCGAGCCGGATGTCATCGTCCACGCATCCTCGTCAGGCGGCACGCAGGCCGGGCTGATTGTCGGATGCGCGCTCTACTCGCCCAGGACGCGCGTGATCGGGGTCAGTGCGGACGATTCGGCTGCGGACATCAGGCAGACGGTGTTGGCCATCATTGCCGGTATCGAGAACTCGTTGGGCGTGGCGCCGGGAGCGTTAGGTGTGGGGGACCGATGCGACGTGGACGACTCGATGGTCGGCGAGGGATACGGGATCCCGACACCTGCCTCACGTGAGGCGCAGGATCTGGCCGCCCGTTACGAAGCCATCGTCACCGATCACTGGTACTCGGCCAAGGCGATGGCGGGGCTTATCGCGCGAACGAGGCGCAAGGAGTTTGCGTCCGCGCAGACGGTCCTGTTCTGGCACACGGGTGGCCAGGTGTTTGCCTGATCCAGCTTGTCGCTAAGCTCGTGAGAAGCATTGACCACAGGGGCGCACAGAGGCGCACAGGGGGTGATGCCTTTCAGCCTTTTTTTATTTCGTGTTTCCCAAGATTCCTTTTTCTCGTGTTCTCATAGTTCCCCTGTGCGCCCCTGTGCGCCCCTGTGGTTCAAGCTCTTGCGGGATCACGACACCGCCCGCGGAGCTCCCCGACCCAACCGGCGACTTCTGCCCGGCTGGTGACGAAAGCGGCCTAACGCGGACTTTTGCCCCGATGAGCGCGCGAGGGGGCGTGTTGTCGGCGTCGAGGAACCCGTCTTTCGACGCCGCAGCAACGAGCCTGAAATCAATCCTAAGTATCTATGCCGTAACGAGTTACGGCATTGGATCGAGCCGCTAGGCAGCGTCGTTTTGAGATGTTACCTCAGCGAAGGTGCCCTTTTTGTTGCCACCGGGCCACAAAACGGGGCTCGAGACTCGGTTCCCCCACTGCCGGCGCGACCGCGAACCAGGTCTGCACGCGCCACCTAAGTCATTGCCAGCAGCCAACGTGACGCAGATCACAATATCTGGTACAGCCTTTGCCTTTCTCCCTGCCAGTCGGTCGGACGCATTTACTCTCGCAGGGGGTTTCGAATGAAGCTCGTCAAACTGTCCAGTGTCCTGGCCGTAGCTGCGGTCATGGGATGCCAGAATGATGTCACCTCGCCGCTGGCGCGCGATCTCGGGTCCACATCGTTGGCTTCGATCACCTTTGATGCAACGACCAGCATCGGCTCGGTCGGCAAAGGCGATGTGCAGACGTTCTTCGGTTGGAACAACCAGGTGCTGCAACGGAACGCGGCATACATCGACTTCAGGTTCAGTTCGAGCGAAAGCTCGACCTGGACGTGCACGAAAACATGGTACACAGGTCCGAACCAGACCGAGCACGTAGTCGTTCAGCAGCGCAGCACCTCTGTAAGCTCCCAGGGACTTCTGGCGACGCAGGGGAGGAATAACAGCGAAGGCCTGAACGGCCCGAATACAGGGTTCATGCTGTCGTCCGAAGGAGGCATCACCACGTCGTCGAGTGGCCCAGCCGTCGGTAGTTGCCCGGCCTCTCCTTCAGGCTTCGTGTTCGACAACAATGTCCAGACGGTGAACAACGGCGGTGGACTTCAGATCATCGTCAACACTGGGGCACCCGGGCCGTTCCTCACGCCAACGGGCAAGAACGTCAACACCTGGTACAACTTCCCCTGGTAACACTGATCGCGTGACACAGCAGTTGTGGTGAGGCGCAGCCCCGAAGAGGCGCGTTGAGTGCAGAGTGCAGAATACAAAGTGCAGAGTGCAGAGTGGCGACCCCGCTCTGCACTCTGCACTCTGCTTTCATCACTCTGCACTCATCAGTTCTTCACCGGACCCAGATACTTGTCCAGCCACGCGAGCGATTCCTTGATCAGCTCCGTGCGCGGGACGTCGTGCCCGCCTTCGTACAGCGTCCAGCGCTTGTCCGCGGCCGGTGTACCCAGGAACTGGAAGAAGGGCTTCTGCGCGGTCTCGCTGGGGAAGAAGAAGTCGTATTTGCCGTTCAGCATCAGCACGGGACTCTTGATGCGCGGCAGGTAGTTGATGGGTTCCACCTCGGGACGCGCGCGCTCCATCGTCAGGCCGGCGACGTACAGCATGGTCGCCTTGATGCGCGGCTCCACCGCGGGGATGATGCCACCCATATACCCGCCCCAGCTGAACCCGAAGTACGCGAACTTCGTGGTGTCGATATCGGCGCGGGTGCTGAGGTAGTCGAGCGTGCGGCGATAGTCCTTCACCCACATCACCAGGTGATCGCGCCAGAAGATCGACGGGTCCGGGATATCACTGCGAAGACTGTCGGTTCGCTCGTGCGTGCTCTTGTAAATCGGGTACACCGCCACTCGACCGCCTGGCGGCACGAAGCTCATCACTCCAGGCAGCACGCCAGCATAAGGCGCCGCCCCAATGACGCCTGATCCAGGGAAAAACACGACGGTCTGCCAGGGAGGCTTCGCGTTCCTGGGCAGGTAGACCCACGCCGCCATGCGCTCACCACCGTAGGCGGCGGTGAAGCTGACTTTCTCCGCGATCCAGTCTTCGGATGTCGAGTCGCGAACTTCGACCTTCGCGTCGAGCGCGATCGGGTCGTAATCGAATTGAGGGACGAATCCCGCATACACGGCGTCCGACACCGGACGCTCTTTTGTGTAATCGGTGAACGCGCGCGGAATAGGACGCGACGCCAGGGCAATACTCGTGTCGGCCGAGTCGTACATCGCCAGCCGGATGCCGTTGATCACGGAGCGGTCCATCGGTGGCTGTGCGTACGCGTCCACAAATGCGTATTTCGCGTCGCTCCACCCGCCGCCGAGTATGAACCGCTGTCCTCGGCCAGCGTCGTTCACGCACCACTCGCGAACGTTCCCGGCCATGTCGGACACACCGCCGACACTGACGCCCCGGGGCGAACCGGTTGGCAGCGGCCCGTTGCCTTCGATGTTGCTGAGGGGCACCACATAGCGCGAGTTCGCCGCGCTTGCCGCCCGTGCCCAGTGATAGATGGTCGGCAGGCTCTTGCCGGCAAACTTCGCGAACGCGGCGGCCTCATACCAGCTCACGCCACTCACTGGCATGTCGCCCTGGCCGGGAGGGAACGTTCCCGCTTCCCAGGTGGCGGGTCCAGGCCTTCCCGTGCGGTCTATGAATCGGGACATCGCGGCCTCGACGGAGATTTCGCTGCCGTCGATGCCGATGAAGTCGTGCTCCCAGTACTTTCGGTTGGTGTAGCCACCAGCGTCCACGAACGCCTTGTACCGGATGTTGCTGACCTCGAACCGGTCGATCCGGTACTCGCCTAACGAGAGCGGTGGCGCGCCATCGGAGCCGACCAGGAATGCCCGCGTCCTTCCACCGGGAATCCACGTCATTTCCGGATACGGGGCACTGACCGAGTCGAGCGTCAGGCGCAGCGGCGGGACGTAATTGGCGGCGATATACCCCGGAGTGGACCGGAACAGGCTGTGTACGGTGCGAAAACCCGGCTTCTCGAACCGGTACAGGCTCACACCAAGCGGAATTCGCGTCGAGTCAGTCGGAGTCATGCCGACGAGGAACCATCGCGACGTATCCGTCATGGAAGCGCGGTACACCGTCGCGCCCGCGGGCGTTGACTTGATCACGGTGCGGTCCGAGAAGCGCGGCCACAACGCCCTGAGCGTGCTGTCGCCGGGTGCGGCTTCCTCGATGCGCAACGCCAGCTCGAACGCGCTGTCGTTCTCAGCGGCGGTGATCAGGCGTTGCAGTTCGGGCAGCGCGGTCTGGTGCACCCACCGGTCGCGTCGCACGCGTCCCATCGCGATGACCGCCACGGTGCCTAACGCCAGCACGATGCCGGCGCGCGTGGCTAGAGTCCGCCGTCGTTTCGCAGGCGATTCCACCAACGGCGGCGCGGCGCCTGCCGGTGTCGTCAGTGCCTCGATCGCCTGCAGCAGTTCATCCGCCGTCTGGTACCGCTTCGCCGGGTCCTTCTCCAGGCACCTCATCACGATCTGCGCGATCGCCGGCGGCACATCCTGCTTGAGCTGTGCCAGCGGCTTCGGTTGAGTCGAGATCTGCGCCATGAGCACCGATTGCGGCGAGCCCTCGAACGGAGGCTT
>DATMBT010000292.1:0-4468 GCA_035559475.1 Gemmatimonadaceae bacterium | reverse complement strand
GCAGCGCAGCGAGCGGACCAGCACCTGGGTCGAAAACGCGCTCCGCACGTCGGCCATGATGATCATGGTCACGGGGCTCGGCGGATCGCTGAGTCAGATCCTGCGCCAGACGCCGGCGGTGGACGTGATAGCCCAGGGCATGGCGGCGACAGGCTTGCCGTCGATCTTCCTTCCGTTCGTGATCGGCGTCGTGGGCAACATGATCACGGGCTCGGCAACTGTCGGGGTGATTACCGCCGCCTCGATCACTGCGCCCATGATGACTACGCTGGGCCTGAGCCCGGAAGCGACGATGCTCGCCGGGTCGTGCGGCTCCGTCATCGTGAAGTACGTCAACTCGAGCTACTTCTGGGTCTGCACGTCTCTTACCCGCATGCCTTTGCGGTCAGCGCTGATTGCGTTCAGCGGCGTGACATTCGTGAACGGCATCTCCGCAATGTTGATCACCTTCGTGCTCTGGAAGTTCGGCGCGCTTTGAAGTTCCAAAAGAAGAATGGAACGCCGAGAACGCAAAGAACGCGGAGGTATCCTGAACATTAAGAAGTCCCCTGTGCGCCCCTGTGCGCCCCTGTGGTTCATGCTTTTCACGGGCCTTGGTAGCCCGCTACTTTCCTTCCATGAAGCCACGTAAAGGGGCCAGTGCATGAACCGGTTGGAAGCCTTCACTCCGCAGGGTCGTTTTATCTTCGGCCAAGGCAAGCGTTGGCTCGCCGACCTTACTGACGACCATCTCGCACTCGAGCCCATCGCCGGCACCAAGACCGCCGGTTGGCTTGTCGGCCACCTCTCAGTGACCGGTGACTTCGGTCGGCGCATCTGCGGCCTTACGCCGATGTGTCCCAAGGAATGGCGCACGATTTTCAACCCCGGGACATTCCCGTCGCTGGATCGGTCGATCTATCCGCCCATGGCCGAGCTTCGCGACATGATCGCCATGGTGTATCGCGATTTTTTTACGTCGGCGCCTGGCGCGGCGGATGAAGTCCTCGCGATGCCCAATCCATACGTTCAGGCCCAGGGTGCCTTTCCTACTGCAGGCGACTTCGCGGCATACCTGATGACCGGACACCTCGCGCATCACCTCGGCCAGCTCGGGAGCTGGCATGCGGCCGCCGGCCTGCGAAAGTCCGGCGCTCCCGTCACCGACTGAGGCTGTTGTGTCGTCAAGCGCACCGACGGTCCTGTTCGATCTCGATGGTACGCTCGTCGACTCCATCGAGTTGATCGTGACCGCGGCACTCAACGCGTTCGCGAGTCGGCCGGGTCCGTCGCCATCAGAAGCTGAGATCCGCAACACCATCGGCCGCCCGTTGCCAACCACGTTCGGACCGTGGCTCGTCGACGACGACGACCTGCCTTTCCTGATCTCGAAATACCGGGAGTACCAGCTCGAGCATCACGACCGCCTGACGAGTGCGTACGACGGCATCGTGGATGCTGTCGCTTCCCTCGACGCCGCCGGCTGTCAGATGGGGATCGTGACGAGCAAGGTCGGTTTCATGGCCCAGCGCGCGCTCGATCACACCGGCCTGGCGAAATACATGCGCTGCCTGATTGCGTCGGATTCGACGACGCGACACAAGCCGGAACCGGAACCCGTCCTCCTGGCGCTCGAACAACTCAACGCGAGCGCGGAAACCGCGATGTTCGTGGGCGACTCGCCCTACGACATCCAGGCCGGCCGTGCGGCGGGGGTGTGCGCCGTGGGAGTGTCCTGGGGCGCGTTCAGCGTTGAAGCACTGCGTGATGCCGGCGCCACCGTCATCATCGACCGGCCGGCGGACCTCATCCCTTACGCGTCGAGTTTCCTGGCCTCACCGCCTAACGGCAGCAGCGCCTAGCCGCAGAGCAGGAACTGTCTCGGCTGCCAGGTGCTGGCAAAGGTTCCGCGAAAGCGCACGCCATCGGGGAAGTCGAGATCGATCTGGCCGGCAAGCCCCGTCGAGTTGACGTCCGTTATGCTCACTACCCCGCCAGTCGCCGTCTTCGTCTCCACGCCTGACCCATGGAACCAGGCATTGGCATTCGCGAAGGATTGGCCAATGGGGTAGTCGCCCTTGTTCAGCTCAGCGAACGACCTGGGAATGTGTACCTGCACGAAGGGCGCCACCGGTTGCAGCGATTCGATCGGCTGGGCGGCGAAGTAGATCAGTACGACAGGTCCGTCCGCCGGCCCGCATGAGTTCGTCGCGGCCGCATACGGCAGGTCACTCAATGGGCCAATGGGCTCTTCATCGTTGCAGGCGGCCGGCAGCAGCAGGCAGGCTAGCAGCCCTGGAAGGGAGCGTCTGAGCACGGGACTCCTCTCGGATTCTCAATGAACTAGAGAAGCTTTTGAACGCTGTGGACGCCGGGGCCGCGAAGGGATACCCGGCGTTCTCCGCGTTAAAGGCTGTTAGCGGCACAAACCAGGGGACCGGTCTCTAACACCCCACTGACACCGAAACGGGGCCCTGCCCCGTACGGCTTGGTGCCCATCCGGCCGCAAGGGCCGCGGGACCCGGCAAAACCGGGGCCCTGTTCAAACCATCGGGTCGTCTCAAGTATCTCATCCACCGAGCGTTGAGACCGACCCAATAAATGACGGTGCCGATCATCGACGACGACTCGCTGCAGCAGGAGCGAATCGCGAAGGACGTAGCTCGAGCCACAGCGGGAGACCGTCAGGCATTCGAGCAGCTGTACCACGTCCACGTGAACCGGGTCTTCGCGCTCTGCGTTCGGATGACGAACGATCGGGGAACAGCCGAGGAGCTGACCCAGGATGTCTTCGTCCGGGCGTGGCAAAAGCTCTCATTGTTCCGCGGCGACAGCGCGTTCGGGACATGGCTGCACCGATTGGCCGTGAACGTCGTGCTGAACGCGCGGAAAACCGAGGGAAGGGATCGCCGGCGCTTTGGTGGCAATGACACCGAAGACGACGAAGAACCATTCGGATCGCAGATCAGTGCCCCGGCGGTTACGCCGGGGCTGGCAATGGACCTGGAGCAGGCCATCAGCATGCTGCCTCCCGGAGCTAAGAAGGTCTTCGTCCTGCACGACGTCGAAGGCTACAAGCACGAAGAAATCGCCGAACAACTGGCGATCACGACTGGCGGAAGCAAAGCGCAGCTGCACCGGGCACGGATGCTTCTGCGAAAAGCACTGGAGCGATAGCAATGTCAATCACGGGCGAACATGTAGACGCGCTGCTCTCGGCCTGGTTCGAGGGCGACCTTGGCGACGCGGACCGTCGCGCGGTGGAGAGCCACCTGCGCGAGTGCCTGCGATGCGCGAAGATCGTGCGTGACATCGAAGACATTCGGCACGACGCAGCCAACCTGCCGGAGCTGGCACCTTCACGGGACCTCTGGGCAGGCATCGCCGGCCGCATCGAGGCGCCCGTTATTGACCTCACCACTCGTCAGGCGCCGGCGCGGATGCCACAGCGCCGCACCTGGCAGATGGCGGCGGCGGCCGTTCTGCTGATGGCTCTTTCTTCCGGTGTTACGTACGTGGTCACGAAAAGCGATCAGCGATCAGCGATCAGCGATCAGCTGGCGGCTGACAGCATCACGCCGTCGACGCCGGTGGCGGCTACGCCCGGCGTTGTTGTCCCGCCGCGCCCGTCGCGCGACAAGGGCTCGCCGGTCCTGGTCAGTTCCGAGGGGGTGGCGCCGGAGATCACCTACAACCAGGAGATCACGCGGCTTCGCGCGATCCTGGACCAGCGCCGCTCGTCGCTCGACGCGTCAACGATCGCCGTGGTGGAGCAGAGTCTGCGGACGATCGACCAGGCCATCGCTGACGCGCGTGCTGCGCTGACGACGGATGCATCGAGTCCGTACCTGAATGACCAATTGAATCGGGCCCTGGAAAAGAAGGTGAGCGTGCTGCGCCGCGTGGCGCTGCTGCCTGTGGGGGCCTCGTGACCTTTCCGGGAATGAATGTGAATACGAGCCGTCTGGCCGGGTTGCTGTTGCTCTGTGTCGCGAGCACCACGTTGTCGGCGCAAACATCGCGCGAACGTGAGCGGGAACGCGAACGGGAGATCGAGCGGCGCGCCGAGCAGTTGAGCAAGAACATCGAGAAGACCGTGGAGGCGAGCATCGATGGCGCCATGCGAGCAGTCGAAGACGCGCTGATGTATGCCGGTAAGAAGCAGCAGGGCTATGACTCCCGGCAGAGTGCGACGCGCATCGACACCACGTTTGCATTCACCGCCGACGGCACCGTAGACCTGACGAGCTTCAACGGCGACATCGTCGTTTCGGGCTGGACGCGCAACCAGGCGCGGGTGAAGGCAAGCACAGAACGCGGCAGCCTGCGGTGGCGATTCAGCTCCACGCGGATCAGCATCGAAGCGGACGCCTACCGCGGCCGCACCGGCGAAACGGAGTACGAAGTCACGGTGCCGGAAGGCACGCGCGTCGTCCTGCGGAGCATGAACGGCAGCCTGACGGTGCGCGGCGTGAAAGGCGGGGTTGAC
>DATMBT010000291.1:0-4143 GCA_035559475.1 Gemmatimonadaceae bacterium | reverse complement strand
CCGTCGTGCACCGTCAATGAGTCAACCTGCGATCGGGCCAGCGCCAGTTCCGACGCCCCGGTCAGGTTGTACAACGAGTCGAAGCGCACGGCCAGCGTGGCTGAACCTGAGAGCGCCGTCACCGGTGTCACGGCGGTATCAAGCAGCGTGCGGAGGTCGAGGCTCTCGAAGCTCAGCACGCCATCGAGCGCGTACCCGCCTATCGAGTCGCCATCCACGCGCCCATCGTAGGCGATCATCCCCGCGGGGCCGCGCAGTTCGGTCGTGACCGTGAGGTCATCAGTCGTTCCCTGCAGCCTGACCGGCCCGGTGTATTCGCCCTTCAATGGAATACGGGAATCCGTGTAGGCGCGGGCGAATGTGGTGAACGAGAACGGCTGCGCCGTCATCGCGATGTCGTACGTCGTCGTGGTTTCACCAAACGTCACGCGCCCCGCGCCGGTCATGCGAGTGGACGGACCACTCCCATCGCTGTGCGTGAGGTCGGCGCTGTGGAAACGCACGTCGAGCCAGGACGAATCGAGCGTCGCGCGACCCGCTATCTGGCCATTGAGGCGCGGGAACGTCGGTATCAGGAACTGCAGCGTACGCAGGTCGAGCTGATCCAGGTCCACGTCCACGCTGTGAAAAACCACTTCGGACGGACGTTCGATGTTCATTCCGCCGCGTAGCGACCCGATCGTCACCGCACCGGGCACGTTCGCGTCGCGGAACACGAGGTCAGATGTGTCCACCTGGAACTCGTTCAGCGGCCCGCCGCTCGCGATGAGCGAACCCGAAATCGTTCCACGCCACGGATACGGCAGCGGCTCACCCGCCAGTTGCTCGATGAGCTTGAAGTCCAGCGGTTGGGCGACCAGGTCCACATCCTTGAGGACGGTGATGGGACCGCCGATGCCGAAGGTCATGTCACCGCGCAGCCGCGAGTCGGTCGTGCGCACATCCATGTCCGTGAGGACGTAGTCGATGACGTGTGGATCGTTCTCGCTCTTGATCGCCAGCTTCATCCGACCGCCACCGGTTTTCGGAAGTGTTGGATAGACCCAGGCTACGTCTTCCATAGCAACCGTGTCGGCATTGACCACGAGGTCGAATCGCGTTGGCTGGCCCTGCCCCCACCACACCTTGCCCGCCATGTTCGCCTTGGAACCCGGAAGCTCGAGGTGTGGCACATCGGCCCAGATGGAGTCGCCCAGGATCCGCACGAAACCGCGCGCATTACTGAAATGGAACGGCGGATCGTTTTCGACGATCGACAGATTGCGAATGGCGAACTTCCGTCCGCCTGGTTGACGGTCATCGAGCCTCGCCGAGTCGAGTTCGATATGACCGCGCGTCCATTGCTTCGTTTCGTAGAAGACGCCCGGGCCGCGCCAGATCACCTTGTCCGTGCGCTGCAGGTTGTACGTGATGACGCTGTCGCGCTGCTTTCGCGTCAGGCCCTCGGCCGGTGTCCAGCGCGTTGTCAACGTGACAGTCGCGGAGTCCACGATCGCGTCTTCGAGCTTGAAGAACTGTCCCCAGCCCATCCGTGGTACTTCTTCCCTGGGTCCGGGCGGTCCCGAGGGAAAGATCCGGCGGAAGTTGAACATCCCCACCGAGTCTTCGAAGATGTTCGCCGTCACCCGACCCGCGCGGACGTTCCGGAACAGGAGGCGCCGATCAAGCAGGTCGCGCGCATCGTAGTTGAGTGACACGCGCACGGCCGCGACGAAGACGGAATCGTTCTGGTCGCGGATCTCCACGCTGTCGATGGTCACGCCGCTGAAGATCGACCCGCTGACCCGTCCGACATACAACTTTCCCTTGATCCCGTTGTTCACCAACCCGACGAAGTACGCCACGGCCTTCGCTTTCCCCCACTCCGATCGTGTCAGGGTGAGCACCCCCGCTACGGCCGCGGTCAGGACGAACACCACGATCGCGGCAAACGCGATGAAGATGCGGCGGCGGCGACTCATCGTCAGAACGGCTGGCCTAACGAGAACTGGAACGTCAACCGGTTCCAGAACTTCGTGCTGAACCTCGGCGCATACGTCGCCGGGCAATCACCGTCGGCCTGAACGGGCGGCTTTCCGCTCACGACCAGCACGGGAAGGGCGTTCCCGGGGCTGACGCAGATGAGGTTCCCGCTGACCGGGTCCGTGATGTAGGCCGGACCAGGCACGCGACGGTATGCGTTGTAGCCAACGTCCACGCGAATCGGACCAATCGGAGTGAACACGCGCAGGCCGACGCCCGGCGTGAAACGAATGTCAGAGAAACTGACGCCCGTTGCCTCACGGCCGCGATTCCAGAGCTGCCCGGCATCGATGAACAGGGCGTATTGCACCAGCTCTGGATATGCCGGACTGCGCATGCGCAGCTCGAGGTTGCCCACCACCACGTTATCGCCGCCTGACGCTACCGAGCGATCGCCCACCGAATCAGGGTTGGCGTGCCACAACTGAAGCGAGTCGTTGATGGTCGTTACGCTGAACGTATCGGGCACGAAGATCGCCGGACCAAGTTCGTTCTGCCGGAATCCGCGCACGCTGTTCGGCCCACCGGCGTACAGTCGTTCGGTCAACGGTATGAACCTGGGCGCCGAACCGGAAATCCCGAGGCGTGTTCCAATCACGGTGCCGGCGCGAAAGCGGGCCACGAGAATGCCGCCCATTGCCTGACGATACCAGGACGCGTCGAACGTCGCGCTGTTGAAGCTCGCGTCCTTGGTGGCGCCCACGAACGGAGAGCCATGCCGGAGGTCGAGCCGCATCACGGAGCCCGTTGTCGGGTTCTGCAGGCTCGCGACCCGGTTCCGCGATCCCGCCCATCCGACCACTGCGCTTCGTGTGTATTGCTCGAGGCGAGCAATCGCAGCGACTTCACACACGTTGAAGACCGCGCAGAAGAACGCCGGCTGCGCCGTCGTGCGACCGTATTCCATCTGGTACGACCAGGTCATCGGAAGCTGGCCACCGATGCCCTGCTGCGCGGATGCAATCACGCCGACAGGAGTCTCGCGAAGGTACGCCTTGAACTCGGAACGACGCTCGCTATACACCAGCACGGCGGGGACGATTCGCAGGCCAAAGAGCGCCGCCTGCGACACCTGCGCTCCGCCGTAGTAGTTCAACGTGTCGCTGACTTCATCCTCCAGCAGTTCTCTCGTGCAAAGCCCCTTCAACGACTCGGTCGGCCCCGACGTCCCGACCTTCGACACGCGGCCATTCAGGTCCAGCCGGCGCAGGCCGAGGAAGTTGTAATTGGTGTGGTTCACCTGCGCACGCAGGCAGTCCAGGTTTCCCCACCCCAGCGAAGCACGCGTCGCCAGAAGTTGTGTTTCCGCCAGCGAGACGGTGATGTCTACCAGGCTGTCCTTATCGTCGGTCAGGCTGGTTGAATCGACCGTAACTCCGACAAAACGAAACGCCTCGGTGTTGAAGAGCCCGCGCTTCGCGTTTTCCAGGGCTCTTTCATTATATAGGTCGCCCTCGGTTACACCGAGCACATCCCGAACCCGATCGGTGTTGATGCGTGGGTTCCGGTTGCGATTGAGCGGCTCTGGCGCCGGCACGTTGATGTTTCCGATCCACATCTTCTTACCCGGAATTACCACGTACTGCACGGTGGCACGATGGTCCGCCGGGAACTGGTCGAAGTTCCGGAGCACTTCCGCCTGTGGATAGCCGCGATTCAGCAGTCGTCGTCGAATCGTGTCACGCGCCGCTTCAAGCACGGTGATGTCAAAACGATCGCGCGCCTTCAACGGGAGACCCTGGGTGAATCGCGTGGAGTCCGTGACTGGCTGCGGGTCCCAGACGACCGACACGGTGTCCAGCAGCATTGCCTCGCCTTCGGTGATGTGATACTCCACCGCCACCATTCGCGGGCCTAACGGCTTCAGGACCGGCTTGACGCGGATGTCAGGAAACCCGGTCCGGCGATAGAAGTAGTCGAGGCGTGCCGAGTCCTCGACGAGCGCTGCGAGCGAGTCGAGGCAGTACTTCTGGCCGAAGATGCGAAACGTCCGGCGCCAGAAGGTTGAGGCGGTGGTGGCGATTCCGCGCTCGAGCGAATACGAGGTGTGCGTCTTGTTGCCGATGAACTTGAGCGAGCGGACTTCGATGTCCAGCGGTTTATCGCACGCGATATCCGGAC
>DATMBT010000290.1:0-2086 GCA_035559475.1 Gemmatimonadaceae bacterium | reverse complement strand
GACATGGGTTCCCGACCGGGACGGCCAATGGCTCTTTCATTGTCATATCTCTCACCACTCCACAGCGCATTACGGGCGCCTCGAGCTGCCGCACGAGGGTCACATGACGTCGGCGAATCCCGCCGAGCACATGGCGGGGCTCGTGCTGGGCATCGACGTGAAAGCAGCGCCGGGATGGAAACCGGCGGCACGCGACAATCCACGCACCTTGCGGCTCTTCGTTCGGGAAGGGCCAAAACTCGGCCGCGCCCCGCGGGCGATGGGCTATGCGATTGATCACTCCGCGTCGGCGCCGACTGATTCGTTGACGCACGTTGGTGGTCCCCCGCTCGTCCTGACGCGCGGTCAACCGACTGACATCACGGTCATCAACCAGTTGCACGAGCCGACTGCCGTGCATTGGCACGGCCTGGAACTCGAGAGCTATTCCGATGGCGTGTCGGGGTGGAGCGGACAACCCGGTCATCTGGCACCGCTGATCGCGCCGAAGGACTCGTTCACGGCGCACCTGACGATGCCGCGCGCCGGCACATTCATGTATCACACGCATCTCAACGACATCGAACAATTGAGTTCGGGCCTTTACGGGGCGCTCATTGTGCGTGAGCCGCGTGACCCATTCGATCCGGCGACGGATCACGTGTTCGTCATGGGCTGGGACGGCTTCGATGGCGACGGAAACTTCATGCTGGTCAACGGAGACTCCGTTCTGTCGCCAATGACCTGGCGCGCAGGCAGCAAACATCGGATCCGGCTCATCGTCATTGGCCCGGGCGGCCGGGTTCGCACGACGCTGACTCAGGACTCCACGGTCATGAGATGGACTCCTGTCGCGAAAGACGGGGCCGACCTGCCCATGTCGCAGCGAGCCGCTCGACCTGCTGACGTTCGGGGCATGGAGTCGGGCGAAACGGCGGACTTCGAGTTCACGCCAACGAAGCGTGGTGAGTACGTGCTGACGATGTCCATGTCCGACACCAAGGCGCCGACCACGCAGCGAATCATCGTCCGATGAGGCGGGGCTCGAAACCTCGGAAGGGGGCCTACGACTCCCCCAACGCCTCTGGCAACCTCGCCGTACGCTAGTCAAGATTGGGAATTGACCACCTCCCCGAGGCCTGTCTCCATGCGCCAACTCCGTCCGTCTTCGTTTGCGCTTCTGCTGCTGCTCGCCGCGCCGACTGCACTTTTGGCCCAGGCCGGGGGACAGGGGGGTGGTCGTGGCGGCGGTGAGCCACCGAAGAACCTTCAGGTGCTTCCTAAGGACATGCCGCGCAACCAGGTCACCGCCCTGATGCGGACCTTTGCGGCGGGGCTCGGCGTCCGTTGCGAGCACTGCCATACCGAAGACCCGGCTGCCGCGGCTGCCGCGGCG
The DNA here is from genome assembly GCA_035559475.1 of Gemmatimonadaceae bacterium. GTDB lineage: Bacteria > Gemmatimonadota > Gemmatimonadetes > Gemmatimonadales > Gemmatimonadaceae > JABWBJ01. Next base: position 711 of record DATMBT010000290.1, on the reverse strand, counting down.
GCTGCTGCCGCAAACCCGAGCGCTGCGCCGGCCCCCGGACGGGGAGGGCGGGGCGGTGGTCCGCAGCTCGACTACTCGCTCGACGACAAGGAAACCAAGAAGATCGCGCGCGAGATGATGAAGATGGTGGCGGACATCAACGGCAAATACCTGCCGACCACCGGGCGCACGTTCACCGACCTTACGCGTGTCACGTGTGAGACCTGCCATCACGGACTCGCCAAGCCACGCACGCTGCGCGCGGCGCTGACCGAAGTCGTGAACTCGAACGGCCCGGACTCCGCGATCGCGCTCTATCGGCAGCTCCGGCTCCGATACTATGGATCGGCGGCGTACGACTTCAGCGAACCGTCGTTGAATGAGACCGGGAACCAGCTCGGCATGGTGCCGGACAATCGCAAGGCGGCGGTCGCGATCCTCAAACTGAACCTCGAGTTCTTCCCGCAGTCCATTCCGACGCTGACGAACCTCGCCAACGTCTCGGTGGCCATGGGTGACACCGCCGGCGCGGTGGCGGCGATCAACCAGGCGCTCGCGGTGCAGCCGGACAACAATCAGTTGAAGAACCTGTTGCAGCGCATCAAAGCTCCCGGTGCATCGCAGCGCTAGGCGCGCTCAGAACAGGTGAATCGTGAATCGTGAAGCGTGAATCGTGAATCGTGAAGCGTGAATCGTGACGCGTGAATCGTGGAATCGACGTGATTTCCTGCG
>DATMBT010000289.1:0-5204 GCA_035559475.1 Gemmatimonadaceae bacterium | reverse complement strand
GACCAGCGGCTCTTCGAGCTCCTTTCCACCTCCGTGCGTAACGACGGCCAGTTCCGGTGCGAACCCCTCGACGTGTTCGGCTTCCTTGCTCATGAAGCTCTGGGGAATGAACAGCGGGAAATACGCGTTCTCGTGCCCGCTCGCCTTGAACATCGCGTCGAGCGCGCGCTGCATGCGTTCCCAGATCCCGTAGCCGTTCGGGCGAATGACCATGCACCCACGGACCGGTGAGTAGTCCGCCAGTTCCGAGCGCAGCACCAGTTCATTGTACCAGGCGCTGAAGTCTGCCTGGCGCGTCGTGAGTTTCTTGTCGTCTGCCGTCGCTTTCATGTCTCGTTACCAGTGACTCGTGACCTTTCCCACGCCTCAGATTTCCGGGCGAACCTTGAAGCCCGGCCGCACGGATTCGGGATGCGCCCTGACAATCTTCAGCAAGTCAGCCGGTTCGAGCGGCGACTCGCCAAGGATGTCACCCAATGTCCGCTCATCTGCTATGGCGCTGACATACCCTGCACCGGCACCGTCGCGGAGGACCAACCGGTTGCCTTCCGGCGTGGGCCGGACTTCAACTATGTAGCTCGCTCCAGCGGCCCATGCCGCCTTTCGCTGCTTGCCCAGGGCTCCGCGGCGGAAGGCATACTCCACCGATGCTCCCATGCTCCGCAGCGAAGTCGCCAGCCCCACTACTTCAGCGTCGGTCACGGGAGACTCTGCTGCAATATAGAAATCGGTACCACGATGCTCCGAGGGCATGAGCCCCCGGGCACGCAGCAGCTCGCCGAGCACAACGTCACCCATCCCGAAGCCAAGTGCGGGCAGGTCAACACCTCCCAGGTCCTTCAGGAGGTTGTCGTACCGGCCGCCGCCACAAATGGCGCGGAACTCCCCTTTTCGGTCGAACAACTCGAAGACAATCCCCGTGTAGTAAGCCAGTCCGCGAACGATCGAGAGGTCGAACGTGACCCAGTCGCGCAACCCGTGGGCGTTCATGAGCACGAGGTAGCGCTCAACGCGGTCCAGTCCTTCCAGGACGGCGCTGTTCCCGGCGTGTTCGCTCCGCAGTTGGGCGAGGTCAGACCCCGATACCGCATTCAGCACGGCTTCGGCCACCGCACCGGGAACGCCCGCTTGTCCGAGCCGTTCGATCAGTACGTTGCGCGGATCGCGTTCGATCTTGTCGATCGCGGCGTACGCCGCCGGCATCGACTCGTCAGGCACGCCCCACGCCGACAGCAGCGCGGCAAGCAGTTGACGGTCGGACACGCGCGCGACGACATCAGCCTGCGCCAATCCGCAGGCGCGCATGGTCTCCAGCGCGACGGCCAGCAACTCGGCATCGGCGGCGACATCCGTCTCACCGACAATGTCCACGTTCAGCTGAAAGTGCTCGCGGAGTCGTCCCTTCTGCTGCCGCTCGTACCGGAAGAGTTGCGGGATCGAATACCACCGAACGGGCTTGCGCAGCGCATTCGCCCGCGCGGCGACCATGCGCGCGAACGTCGGCGTCATCTCGGGCCGCAAGGCGACCTCGCGACTGCCCTTGTCGGTGAAGTTGTAGAGCTGCCCTACGATCTCTTCCCCGCTCTTTTTCGTGTAGAGATCGAGCGATTCCAGGGGCGGACCGTCGTACTGCTCAAAGCCGAACCGGCGTGCAACAGTGTGCCACGCGCGAAAAATGTGTTCGCGTTCGGCCAGTTCCTTCGGGTAGAAATCGCGGAATCCGGGGAGTGCTCCGCCTGACATTGGGGAAAGCTACCCGGCGAGCGGATCGACCTGCAAGCGAGCCATCGCGTCGCCGACCGTGTGGAACGATCCTGTCACCAGCACGGTTGCCGCCAGTGACGACGCCGTGTCAATCGCGCGATCAAAATCCGGCTCGAGCACTGCTGCCCAGCCGCGTGATTTCGCGTACGACAACGCTTCGGCAACATTCCAGGCACGACTCGCCGGCGCTGTTGGCGCTGATGTCAACACGAAAACGTCAACCACCGGCGCCAGTACGCCCATCACACCGCGCCAGTCCTTGTCCGTAAGTACGGTGAGCAGCGCCGCGAGCGGACGCGGCTCACCTACTGCCTTCAGTGTCGCCGCCAGCACTGACGCGCCATCAGGATTGTGGGCGACGTCGAAGATGAAGCGACCCTCACGATGAAAGCGGCCAGGCAGGCGCACGCCGGCCAGCCCGGCGTTTGCCTCGTCGAGCGTGACCGACCACGGCGCTCCGGCGGTGCGCAACATCAGGATCGCCAACAGCGCATTCGACGCCTGGTGGGCACCCGCCAGCGGCGTGCGGAGGCGGGCGGACTCACCACCCAGCGCGACATGAAATGAAGTCCCTTCACCGGTCACGGTGATGCCTGACGGCGGCGCGTCACGCCAGACGCTGGCCACGGCGGTTGCGCCGCGTTCCACGGCGTGTTGCTCCAGCAGGGCCGCTACCTCGCGATCCTTTTCGCCGATGGAGGCCGGAGCGCCCGCCTTGAAGATCCCCGCCTTCTCGAACGCAATGGACTCGCGCGTGCTGCCAAGGTACTCGACATGGTCGATCCCGATCGAGGTCACCCCGGCGGACACCGGCCTAACGACGTTCGTCGAGTCCAGCCGGCCGCCCAACCCGGTCTCGATGACCGCGACATCGACCTCCTGCCTGACGAACCAGTCGAACGCCATCGCCGTCGTGGCCTCGAAGAACGTGGCTCCGGTGCGCTCGACGTCCGGCGTCCACCGCCGGATGAACTCCACCACGTAGTCTTCGTCAACCGAGCGCCCGTCCACCACAAAGCGCTCGCGGAAATCGACCAGGTGCGGCGACGTGTATTTCCCGACACGGAAGCCGCGATGGCGCAGGATGGCCTCGAGCGTGGCACAGGCGCTGCCCTTTCCGTTCGTGCCGGCGACATGGAAGACACGCAGGCGCTGGTGCGGATCGCCGAGCACCTCCAGCAGTGCGGTGGTGCGCTCGAGCCCGAACCTGGATCCGCCAGTCGTGCGCTCGAACAGGTAGTCGAGCGCGGCACGGTACCCGCTCAGGCGGTCGCCCACCCCGCGACGGCCGGCTTGCCGCTCATGTGGCGGAGGAGACGACCGACCGTGGTCTTGAGGTCGCGCCGGTGTACGACGGCGTCCAGCATGCCATGATCGCGCAGGAACTCAGCGGTCTGGAATCCCTCGGGCAGGTCCTGGCCTAACGTCTGCTTGATGACGCGCGGGCCCGCAAAGCCGATCACGGCGCCGGGTTCGGCGAGGATGGCATCGCCCAGCATCGCGAAGCTCGCGCTCACGCCGCCGGTGGTGGGATTGGTCAGGATCGAGACATAGGGAATCCGCCGCTCAGCAAGTTGCGCCAGCACCGCGCTCACCTTGGCCATCTGCATGAGCGAGAGCACGCCTTCCTGCATGCGCGCGCCGCCTGACGCCGATACGATGATCAGCGGGTGCTTCTTTTCCAGCGATCGATTTGCCAGCCGAGAGATCTTCTCGCCAACGACGGAGCCCATCGACCCGCCCATGAAGGCAAAGTCCATGATCCCGATCCCAACCGGCATCTCGACCATGGTACCAGCGGCCGTGAGGATAGCGTCGTAATCGGCGACCAGACGCGCCCTCTTGATCCGGGCCTGATAATCCGGGAACTGCAACGGGTCCGTAGAGCGGATATCGGGCTCCGTTTCGGTCCACGAGTTTTCGTCGAACAGGAGCCTGGCGTAGTCGATCGCGCGCAGCCGACGGTGGTAGTCGCACGACGGACACACACTGAAGTTCCGCAGGAACTTCTCACGGATGTCCGTATGGCCGCACGCCTCACATTTCTCCCAGACGTCAGCCGGGATTTCGAGGCGTTCGGTGCGGGGAGCGCGGGGTTTCTTTTCCTTCCTGAACCATGCCATAGCCATCAGGAAAGATGGCGGCCTGACGCGACAGGCGGGAGGGCGGAACAGACGAGTCCAAGGCCAAAGTCGAAGGCCAAAGAGCGATGTCTTTGGCCTTTGGTCTTTGGTCTTTGGACCTGGTTACCGGGCGAACTCTATCGGCATCTCCCCAGCCCTGCCCCGGCCCTCCGCCGAGATCCGCACCAGTATTCCAACGGCGATCCAGCACGCCAGGAGGAACGAGCCGCCATACGAGAAGAACGGCAACGGAATGCCGGTAATCGGCATGAGGTTGATCGTCATCCCCACGTTGATGATCACGTGCACGAACCAGCTTCCCGCGAGCCCGAATGCCACGAGGCTGCTGAACGAGTCGGTGGCTCGCGTAGCGACCCGGATCACGCGAAGGAAGAGAAACAGGAACAGCGTTAGGGCCGCCGCCACGCCGAGGAACCCGAGTTCTTCACCGACCACGGCGAAGATGAAGTCGGTGTGTTGCTCCGGCAGGAACGCGAGTCGCTTTTGCGATCCCTGCGTGTACCCCTTTCCGGTCCACCCGCCGGAGCCGATGGCAATTTTCGATTGCGCCATCTGGTAGCCTGACGCCTTCGGGTCGCGCGCCGGGTCGAGGAAGACGAGCAGTCGTTCGCGTTGATGCTCCTTGAGCACCTGGGTCCAGATGATCGGTGCAGCGACACCCATCGTCAGGTTCGCGACAATCAGCACCACGGCTTCGGCGACGAACGGCTTGTAGATCCAGATGGCAACGCACAGCACGATGAACCATGTAATCCAGAGTCCTGTGCTTCCCGCCAGCACGAGACTGATCACCGGGCTCGCGGCCAGCAGGAGGAGCGTTCCCGACACGCCCGTCCAGAACAACATGGCGAAGAACAGGCCGATGAAAACCAGCCCCGTCCCCAGGTCGGGCTGCTTCATAACGAGCAGCCAGGGGATCAGCACCACGATGGCTGGCTTGATCAGGTCGACGAGGGACTTCGGCGTGACGCGGTACGAGGCAAGCACCTTGGCCAGCATCAGCGCTACCGCAATCTTGGCGAGCTCCGAGGGCTGACCAAGGCGCACGCCACCGATCGTCAACCAGCCGCTCATGCTCTTCGCCGTACCGCCACCCGAGCCGAAGACCAGTGTCACGACCAGCAGCCCAATGGCCAGCAGGTATGCGGGAAGGGCGGCCCACTCGAAGAAGCGCACCGAGAGCCGCGTCGTGACCATGAACGCCGTCAAGCCGAGGCCCAGCCACGTCAACTGACGCAGCCACGCCGCCTGCACGGCGGCGCTCGGCACGTCGGTCTGTCCGGCGCTGTAGACGAC
>DATMBT010000288.1:0-6768 GCA_035559475.1 Gemmatimonadaceae bacterium | reverse complement strand
GTGACCGGCTCGGCGCCGCCGTTCTGCAGGATCACCTTCAGCTCCCCGCGGTAGTCGGCGTCGATCGTCCCCGGGGCGTTAGGCAGCGTGATGCCGTGCTTGAGCGCAAGCCCGGAGCGCGGACGGACCTGCATCTCGAAGCCCTCGGGCAGCTCGAAGGCCAGTCCGGTGCCGATCGCACGGCGTTCGCCTGGCGCGAGGACGAAATCCGGTTCCGCCGAGGCGACGTCGTACCCCGCCGCGTGGGCGCTCTGCCGCGAGGGAAGCGGCAGGTCGGGATTCGAAGTCATTCGAGAAATGCGAACGTTCATGCAAATCAGCTTGGTTGTTAGTGCTGTTTGCTGGGCCAATTTGCTGGGACTGGAGCTGGGTGCTGGACGTTTGCTGCACTCAGCTCCAGCCCCAGTTCCAGCAACGCGCCCCAGCAAACCGCACTGACAAACCAGCGAGCAGTTTCGCGCAACTCAGCCAAGGAGTTTCGCGGGGTCATGAAGCTCCATGCCAAACGCTTCCGCCACGCCAGGGTAGGTCACCTTCCCCTCAGCGATGTTGAGGCCCTTGAGCAGCGCGTCGTTCTCCTTGAGCGCACGCTTCCATCCCTTCCCCGCCAGCTGCATGGCGTACGGCAGGGTCGCGTTGGTCAGCGCCAGGGTGGATGTGCGGGGCACGCCGCCCGGCATGTTGGCCACGCCGTAGTGAATGACTCCCTCCACCACGTACGTCGGGTTCTCGTGCGTCGTCGGCTTGATCGTTTCCACGCAGCCGCCCTGGTCCACCGCCACGTCCACGATCACCGACCCCGGCTTCATCCGCTTGAGGTCTTCGCGCCTGACGAGTTTCGGCGCCTTCGCGCCCGGGATCAGCACACCGCCCACCACGAGGTCCGCCGTCTCGATCGCATCGAGGATGTTGTGGCGGTTCGAGTGGATGAGCTGAACATTGGCCGGCATGACGTCCGACAGGTAGCGCAGCCGCTCGAGCGACAGGTCGAGGATCACGACCCGGGCGCCCATGCCGGCCGCCATCTTGGCCGCGTTGATGCCCACGATGCCGCCGCCGAGGATGACCACCTTGGCCGGCGCCACACCCGGCACGCCGCCTAACAATACGCCGCGCCCGCCGTAGAGCTTCTCGAGGTACTTGGCGCCTTCCTGCACCGCCATGCGGCCGGCGACTTCGGACATCGGGATGAGCAATGGCAAGTCGCGGTTCTTCAACTCCACCGTCTCATAGGCCACGCAGATGGAGCCGCTCTTGAGGTGCGCGCGCGTCAGCTCCTCGTCGGCCGCAAAGTGGAAGTAGGTGAAGATGAGCTGGCCCGCCTTCATCCGCGGCCACTCCACGGCGATCGGCTCCTTCACCTTCATGATCATGTCCGAGGCCGACCAGACCGCATCGGCATCGGCACCGATCTTCGCGCCTGCTGCCACGTATTGCGCGTCCTCGAATCCGCTTCCCTCGCCAGCGCTCTTTTCCACCAGCACCTGGTGGCCGGCCGCGACGAGCGCCTCGGCGCCCGCGGGCACCAGCGCGATTCGATTTTCGTTCGTCTTGATTTCCTTTGGAACGCCGATCCGCATAGTCGTTAGGTACTGATCAGTGAAAAGTGGTCAGGGAAGGTCGACGGACCGGCCAAGCGTGACAACGGTCTGCCGTTCCGGGTTGAACAGGTCGTGACACGCCTCGGCGACCTGCGTCGGCGTGATGGCGTCGATCTTCGCCAGCGTCTCGTCCAGCGGCGTGAACGACTCGCCGTACAGCGCCGAGGACGCCACCCGATACATGCGCGACGCCGGCGACTCCAGCGAGAGCGTGAGTTGCCCCTTGAGCTGGCTCTTGCCGGCCTCGATTTCCTCCGCCGGAAAACCCTCGGCGGCCATGCGTGTCAGTTCCTTGAGGATCTCGTCGAGGGCGCGACCGGCGGTCTCCGGCGACGTCCCCGCGTAGATGCCCTGCAGCCCCGAGTCGTGGTGAAACGACTGGAACGCATACACCGAGTAGGCCAGTCCCAGCTCCTCGCGGACGCGCTGGAACAGGCGCGACGACATGCCGCCGCCGAGCATCAGTCCCGTGAGCGACACCGCATAACGACGCGGGTCGCTGTACCGCACCGACGGGCTCCCGAGCACGATGTGCGTCTGGTGACCCTCCCGGCCGATATGGCGACGGCTCGGTGGCTCAGCCACGGGCTCCGGCACGACCGGCCCCTCCGGTTCCCCGCCGGCGAACGAGTCCCACCCCGTGCGCGACAGGATTTCGAGCAGCTCGTCGTGCTGGACGCGACCCGCCGCCGCGACGACCATGTGCTGCGGACGGTATGCCGAGCCGTGCAGCGCGCGCACTGCCTCCACCGGCATCGCGCCGATGGTCTCGCGCGTGCCGAGGATGGCGTAGCCGTACGGATGGCTGCCCCAGAGCGCCTCGTTATGCAGCTCGAACACGAGGTCATCCGGGGTGTCCTCCACCATCGCGATTTCTTCCAGTACGACGTTCCGCTCGAGCGAGAGGTCGCTTTCACGGAGCGCAGGCCGGAAGATCAGGTCACACAGGACGTCCGCCGCCTGCGGCAGGTGCTCGTCGAGGACGCGCGCCTGGAACGACGTGTGCTCGCGCGACGTGAAGGCGTCGAGCGAACCGCCAAGGCTTTCCAGGGAGAGCGCGATTTCGCGGGCGCTGCGGCGCTCGGTCCCCTTGAATACCAGGTGTTCGAGAAAATGCGACACGCCCATCTCGTCGCGACGCTCGTGCACCGAAGCCCGGCGCACCCAGACGCCAAGCGCCACTGACCGAACGCTCGGCATGTACTCCGAGACGACGGTCAGTCCGTTGGCCAGCGTAGAGCGTCGGAATCCTGCGCCGGGATTGCCCGCGTCCGCGGCGCTGTCAGCGATTGGCGGTGCCGAGATCAGCCCGCGTGGCAACACGATCACTCCCTGTCGCCACGACCTCCGCGTCCTCCCCCTCCACGGCGGGGACGCCCGCCACGGGAGCGATCGCGGTGCCCACCCTCCCCACCTTCCTCACGCTCCCCGGCACCGGCACCAGCCGCGACCGGCTCGCCTTCACCGGTTGGTGTGGACTCTCCGGCGGGCGTTTCCGGCTTCGGCTGCAACGCCTTCATCGACAAGCGCAGCCTGCCGCGCTCATCGCGATCGATGAGCTTCACCGTGACCCGGTCGCCCTTCTTCACGACGTCTTCGGTCTTTTCCGTGCGCCCGTGGCGCATCTCCGAGATATGCAGCAACGCCTCGGTTCCCGGCATGATCTCGATGAACGCACCGAACGTCGTCGTGCTCTTCACCGTGCCTTCATAGGTCCCGCCCACTTCGGGCTCGGCGGTGATGGCGGAAACCATCTGCTTCGCGCGCTCCATCGCTTCACCGCCAACGGCGGCGATCGTCACGGTGCCCGAGTCGTCAACGGTCAGCTCAGCGCCCGTCTCCTCCTGGATGCCGCGAATCGTCTTGCCCTTCGGTCCGATCAGGTCACCGATCTTCTCGGGGTTGATCTGCATCGTCACGATGCGTGGTGCGTACGGCGACAGGTCGGGACGTGGTTCGGCCAACGCCTTCTTCATCTCACCCAGGATGTGGAGGCGCCCGTCGCGTGCCTGCGCCAGCGCTTCCTTCAGGATCGAAAGCTCCATGCCCTCGATCTTGATGTCCATCTGGATGGAGGTGATGCCGGTCTCGGTGCCGGCGACCTTGAAGTCCATGTCGCCGAGGTGATCCTCGGTGCCGAGGATGTCGGTGAGGATCGCGTATTTCGAGCCTTCCTTGATGAGCCCCATCGCCACGCCGGCCACGGCCGCGCGCAGCTTCACGCCCGCGTCGAACAGGGCGAGCGACCCACCGCACACCGATGCCATCGACGATGAACCGTTCGACTCGAGAACGTCCGACACGATGCGGATCGTGTACGGGAACTCCTCGAACGGCGGCAGCACGCCCTGGATCGCGCGCTCGGCCAGGTTGCCATGGCCGATCTCGCGACGGCTCGTGCCCCGCATCGGCCGGACTTCACCGGTGGAGAACGGCGGGAAGTTGTAGTGCAGCATGAAGGTCTTGTTGACCTCCCCGGCGTCCTTGATGGAGTCGAGGCGCTGCACATCGTCGGCGGTGCCTAACGTGCAGGTCACCAGCGCCTGCGTCTGGCCACGCGTGAAGAGCGCCGAGCCGTGGGCGCGCGGGAGCAGGCTGGAGTCGATCGAAATCGCACGGACTTCGGTCGGCGAGCGACCATCGACGCGCTTTCCGGTGTCGAGCACCTGGGAGCGCAACGCGTTGTACTCGATTTCCTCGAGCTGCGCGCCCACGAGCGCGGTCCATTCGGGCTTTTCGCCTGCCAGCACGGACGAAACGGCCTTCTTGGCTTCCTCGACGGCCTGGATGCGCGTGTGCTTGTCCTTCTGGTTGATCGCCGCAATGATCTTCGCTTCGGCGTCAGCCTTGACGCGAGCGACGAGGTCGGCCGGCGGGTCGGCCTTGGTCCATGCCATCTTCGGCGTCGAACCGGCCTGCTTGAGCAGCTCCTTCTGGAAGCCGATGACTTCCTTGATGCCGTTGTGTCCCAGCGTCAGCGCCTCGAGCACGTCGGCTTCCGACACTTCGAGACAGCCACCTTCGACCATGTTGATCGAGTCGGCAGTGCCGGCGACCACGATCTCCATGTTGCTGTACGCGAGCTGCTGGAAGGTCGGGTTGAGGACCCACTTGTCCTCGATGCGGCCGACGCGAATACCTGCGATCGGACCGTTCCAGGGGATCTTGCTGGAGCAAAGGGCGTACGAAGCTGCAATCAATCCAAGGACGTCGGAGTCATTCTCCTGGTCGCCGGAGATGACGTAGACGTAGACCTGCACCTCATTCCTGAAGCCTTCAGGAAAGAGGGGACGAATGGAGCGGTCGATGATGCGCGCGGCCAGGATCTCATGATCATGCGGCCGGCCCTCGCGCTTGATGAAGCCACCGGGGATTTTCCCAGCGGCGTAGGTCTTTTCGCGGTATTCGACCAGGAGCGGAAAGAAGGGGAGCGCGCTCTCCTTGTCGCTCACGGTAACGGCGGCCAGGACCATGGTGTCACCGAAGGTGACGACGGCACTACCGGCGGCCTGCTTCGCCATGCGCCCTGTTTCGATGATAAGGCGACGTCCGGCGAAGACTTTCTCGATGCGTTGCATGCTGTTTTTCTAAACCTCTTGGTTCGCTGCGAGCGGACGCGGGGTGCGCCCGGAGCGTGGAATGACGCTAGCGGGAAATGCAAAACGCGCGGGCCGTGACCTCCTGCCCGCGCGAATCCGTTACCCGATGCGTGTTAGTGGCGGAGGCCAAGATCCGTGATGATCTGGCGGTACCGCTCGACGTCGGTTCGCTTGAGATACGTGAGGAGCCGGCGCCTTTTGCCTACCATCTTCAGGAGGCCGCGGCGGCTGTGGTTATCCTTGACGTGACTTCTGAAATGCGACGCCAGGTAGTTAATCCGCTCCGTAAGGAGGGCAATCTGCACCGGCGGCGATCCCGTATCCTCGGCGTCCGCCCGGTACTTGGCGATCGTCGGTGCCTTTTCAAAACTCATGACGTATATTCTCCGCGCATCCCGCGTCGCGTGTGTGCTAAGTCCTTTGGAGCACGGCAATTTACGGGCTCCGCCCTCCTATGTAAAGGCATGCCCTGAGTGCCCGAACGTTACCTCGGTCAGACGTTGGGGAAGTACCGGATCGAGAGCCTGCTCGGGTCTGGGGGGTTCGCTTGGGTCTTCAAGGGGTACGATCCTGAGCTCGAAATACCGGTCGCTATAAAGGTCCTGAAGCCGCAGTTCGCGGGCGACCAGGCCGTAGTCGACCGTTTCAAGCGCGAAGCGTCCACGGCAGCGCGGCTCCGGCACCCCAACATCATCAAGATCTATGCGGTGGGCCGCGAGAAGGACGCGGTCTACTTCGTCATGGATTACCTGCCGTCGGGCCTCGCCACGCGGCTCGAGGCGAGCCAGTCCTTGCCCGAGGATTACGTCCTCCGTGTCGGTGTGGACGTCGCGCGGGCCCTGGCATTTGCGCACCGTGAAGGTGTCATCCACCGTGACATCAAGGTCGACAACATCCTGTTCGACAGCCACGGCAACGCGGTGGTGGCTGACTTCGGAATCGCACGCGCGGTGTCGGGCTACGTGAACCAGACCGGCACCAACATGGTGGTCGGGACGCCGCAATATTTCGCGCCGGAACAGGCGCGGGCGAAGGCCCTCGATGGCAGGGCCGACCTTTACTCGCTTGGAGTCACTCTTTTCCGGGCAGCGACCGGGAGGCTGCCGTTCGAGGGCGAGGACTGGTACGAGATCGCGAGGCAGCACGTGGAGGAACCGCCGCCCACGCCGACCTCCATCAATCCCGCGCTGTCGTCGGAGTTCGAAGCCATCGTGCTGCAGTGCCTGGCGAAGTCGCCTGACGAGCGGCCGGCGACGGGTGACGTGCTCGCCGAAACGATCCAGCAGGTCCTGCAGATGCGGCGCGACCCGTCGTCCGCGAACACGCTGACCGTCCCGAAGACGCCCACGTCCTCGGGTCCGCGGATCGCGAGCAGGCCGGTGGCCGTACCGGTTTCGCGGAAGCGGCTCTGGTCCGCGGCCGCGGTGGCCACACTGGTGGTGGGCGGTGGTGTCGCCGCCCTCATGATGCTGCCGTTAGGCGGCCGCGTGGGGACCGGCAACGCGGCGACGGATTCACTGGCCGCCGATTCCCCAACCGTGGTCGTACCGCCGGACAACAACACGGCC
>DATMBT010000287.1:0-4437 GCA_035559475.1 Gemmatimonadaceae bacterium | reverse complement strand
GATTGCCCGATCGAGGTGGGCACGTTGGTCCCGTGGATCGCGTAGCCATTGCCCAGCAGCAGCCGGTGGGTGCCGAGTACACCTTTGTATTGTCGCTGCTTCGTGCCGTAGGGGGGCACAATGAGCTGGCCGTCGACGACGATCTCGCGACCGTCTGAGGCCTCCAGAGGTGTCTCCTTTCCATCGCGGGTGCGACGTACCACCTCGCTGCCCGAGACGGTGATCACACTGCCGTCGCTGGCCTTGATGCTCTCGCCGCGCATGAGCTTCGTGACTTCGAGGCCGCGCTTGTTGGCCTGTTCGATGAAGTGCCAGTCAGGTGGAACCCATGCCGGGTCTTCTTCCTTCGCGAGCACCTTCAGGCGTCCACGCGGCGTTTCGAATTTCCACTGCGAACCGCCCGGTCCTTTTTCCAGCACCTTGCCGCTGCCCGTGGCGACGCGTGTCTCGAACACGACGCTGTCGTGCACCCGGTACCAGAGCCGGTTGTCCGTGATGCTGATGACGATGGCCCCCGGCGGTGTCGAGTCCGTGGACTCATCGAGGAGGGCCATCAGCGAATCTTCGGCCGATCCTTCATGCCGTCGCAGTTCCTCGAGCAGTTCCAGGTTGTCGTTGAACACCATTCGGGAGACGTCACGCTCGAACCGCGCGTCCACGGTTCTTGCTCCCATGAGCGCGGTCGAGCCTGCAGCAAAAAGGACGGCCAAAAGCCCGCCTAACGCGCGTCCCCATCGAATCTGTGGCAATGTTTTCTCCATGGCTTCAGTTCGCTAATCGCTAATCGCTAATCGCTGCTTTGTTATCGGTAGAAATAGACCGACATCCCCGGCTTGATATTCGACGCGAGCGCCTTCAGGTCCGATGACGGAACCTGGACTGATCCCGGAAGCACGAAGGACGTATCGGCCAGTGGTCCATTCTCCGGCACGGCGTAGAGGACTGTTCCCTCGGTGAGCACGATTGCTTCACCTCCAAGCGCACCGCGGATTCGGCGATCCTCCGGTACCGGAAGGCCACGAGCCTCGAAGGCACTGGCTGGCACTTCCCAGCTGTCTCCCGCCTTCAACACGCGTTCAACGGTTCGTTCGCCCAGCGTCTCCATGCTGATGACGACGGAGTCGCCTGTGGCCCCGGGGACGCGATCGGGCCCGAGCCGCACACTCATCTCCCTGAGCACGACGCCGTCACGCTCGAGGACCATGCGACCGCTATCGACGTTGACCGCAAGGTGCAGGTCGCGGTCGCCGCGCGCCTGACGACGGATCAGTTCGAGTTCAACACGAAGCCGGTGCCGCTCCGTCGCCACCACGGCGTCGGCGCGCTCGCGTTGCGCGTTCGTCATTCCCTCACGGAGCCGGGCCGTTTCCCCCTGGTACCTCAGGTACCTCGATACGAAAACGCCGTTGACGAGAACGGCGACAATAATGATGAAGATGACCAGGTAGCGGCCTGCAGAACGTCGGTCTCTCATTCGGTCTTCATTCGTGGATGTTTTCTCGGGAACCCACTGAGGAGTACACCGGCGTGAGCAAAGGTCTCCTCGCGATACCGAACCCGACGCTACTGGCGTGCGGAACAACAACGCCTCAGCCTTCAGGCAGCAGTTTTCTGCAATCTGCCGTCCGCCATCTGTCATCCGGTGTCAGGAGTCCCCCATATGCGCCGCCTGTTTTCCGTTGTCGTAGCGATAGCAACGCTGGCCAGCGCCGCCCCCGCCCAGACGCGGCGCCCATTCGGCACCCTGCGCGAACAAGCCGCGTTGCAGCAGTCCTGGCTCGAGAAGCGACTCAAGACCATCCTGCCGGGACTGATGCGGAAGCACGGGGTCGACATGTGGGTGATCCCGATGCGCGAATACATGGAAGACCCGACGTTCACGTCGCTGGTTTCACCAACGACATTCGCCGCCCGCCGCCGCACCATCTACGTCTTTTTCGACAAGTGCGCGGCTTCCGGGCGTACGGACCCCGGTGACGGGACATGCGTCGAGCGCATCGCACTCGGCGGCACCTCGCAGGGTGGCCTGTACGAAGCCGTGCGGTCCACGCAGGCCGTGACCGCGGATGTTGGCGGCCGGCAGGCGGAGCTCTGGGGTGACGCCCAATGGCAGGTGCTCAAGGACGTGATCGAGCAGCGGAAGCCGTCGGTCATCGGCGTGAACATCTCGCGCACGTTCGCCTTCACCGACGGGCTCACGTCCGGTGAGCACGAGGGCATGAGCGCAGCGTTAGGCAGCACCTGGACGTCGAAGTTCAAGCGCGCCGAAGCGCTGCCGCTGGAGTTCATCGCGTCGCGCCTGCCGGAGGAGGAAGCGTTCTACCGCCGGCTGCAGGGGGTCGTCTGGGACCTCATCGGCCGGATGTATTCGACGGAAGTCATCAAGCCGGGGGTCACGAAGACGAGTGACCTGGTGTGGTGGTGGCGCCAGCAGGTGAACGACCTCGGCCTGGACACCTGGTTCCAACCGTCGATCGAGGTACAGCGGAAGGGAGTGAGCGCTGAGCAGTTAGGCGACGACCCGGTCATCCAGAAGGGAGATGTGCTGCACTGCGATGTCGGGATTACCGCGCTCCGATTGAACACCGATACGCAGCACATGGCGTACGTGCCGCTGGATGGAGAGACGGACGCGCCGGCGGGCCTCAAGCAGGCATTGAGGAACGCTAATCGGCTCCAGGACATCCTCCTCGAGGAAACGCGCCCCGGTCGCAGCGGCAACGAAATCCTCGCAGCGACATTGGCGAAGATGAAGTCCGAGAAGCTGAACGGCACCATGTATTCGCATCCGATCGGGATGCACGGCCATGGCGCGGGCCCGTTGATCGGTCTGTGGGACTATCAGGAAGGCGTGCCGGGTCGCGGTGATGCGAAGGTGATCCCCAGCATGTGGTTTTCGTCGGAGCTGCAGGTCACGACGCCGATTCCCGAGTGGAACAACCAGCCGGTTCGTGTCGCGCAGGAGGAGGACTTCATCATCGATAAGGACGGGAAGCTGCGCTGGGCGATCCGCCGGCAGGCGGCGTGGCATCTGGTGATGTAAGACACCCCAATACGGACCGCGACTGCCACCCCCACCACGCTTAGATTTCCACCATGCCGAAGAAGAAGCTGATCGTCGTTGGCGATCGTGTGCTGGTGAAGCCGGAGGAGGGCGAAGAGCGCTCCAAAGTCGGGCTCTACCTGCCACCCACGGCAGTGGACAGTCAGGCGGTGCAGGGCGGGAAGATCGTCGCCACGGGACCAGGTCTTCCCATGCCTGACCCATCGGAAATGAGCGACGAGCCCTGGCGCACCGGCCCGCGTGAGCACCGGTTCGTTCCGATGCAGGCTGTGATCGGCGACTACGCACTGTTTTTCAGGAAAGCCGCGGTCGAGATCACATTCGAAGGTGAGACCTACCTCGTAATCCCGCAGGGCGCGATTCTCGCGCTCGTGCGCGGCGATGGCGAAGAAGAAGACGACGAAGAAGCAGAGGTGAGTGATGAGTACTGATAGACGTCAGCTGGATATCACGCACGCGAGTGCGCCCACGCAGCCGCGCACGATGTACGACGAGCGGTTCCTCGTGCCGATGCGTCGCGATCTTACGGAAGTTGGATTCACCGAGTTGCGCACGGCCGAGGAGGTCGACGCGGCGTTGCAGGCCACGCCGGGCACCGCGATGGTGCTCGTGAACTCGGTGTGCGGTTGCTCGGCGCGCATGGCGCGACCGGCTGCGCGTGTGGCGGTTTCCCACGCTACGAAGCCGGACCACCTGTACACGGTCTTTGCCGGCCAGGACGCCGAAGCGACCGAGAAGGCCCGCGGGTATTTCACGGGCTATGCACCGTCATCGCCGTCGATCGCGATCCTGCGCGACGGCAAGCTGGTGTGGATGCTCGAGCGGTGGCAGATCGAAGGGCGGCCGGCTGAAGAAATCGCCGAAGATCTCGTAGCGGCCTTTGACCAGCACTGTCGAAACTGAACGCTGGTTGCTGGTTGCTGGTTGCTGGTACTGGTTCTGGTTGCTTGAGCTGGTGCCCCAGCCCCAGCCCCAGCAACCAGTACAAGAACCAGCAACAAGCAACAAGCAACCAGCTTGTGCTGGATGCTACCCGTGCCCGCTCATTCCATCCTCAACTCCCGTCGCCCCCACGCGATCGAGGAAGATCTGGTGCAGTGAGGGCTGGATCAGCTCGAAGCGCTGTACCAGCGCGCCGGCACTCACCACGCGGCGCAGCAGCTCCTGGGGATCGGCGCCGTCCGCGAGTTCGACCTCGAGGTAGCGATTCGAGTCGTTCACGCGCCTGACGAGTGAGGTGTCGGCGAAGATGGGAGCGATGCTGCCGTTCCGCGCCTCGATGGACAGCGCCACATGACGGCCCCCGTGCTTCGCCTTCACCTCGCCTAACGGGCCATCGAGCACGACCTCTCCACGGGCGATGATGCAGACCG
>DATMBT010000286.1:0-6938 GCA_035559475.1 Gemmatimonadaceae bacterium | reverse complement strand
GGATTACGCTGAGTCCACGGATAAACGCCGTTGAGCAAGCGAGAAAGGGCAGCCGGGTCGTGCCGGACTCACGAGCTCGCGTGTGCTGCCCTTTCTCGCTTGCTCAATCAGTGTTCTTCCGAGATACCAGCGCAATCCGTGTTCAGGCTCTACCCGCGAGAATCGTCGTCGCGAGAATCGTCCTTAGTCTCCACGGAGGGCGACATTCGGATCGACTCGCGACGCCCGCCACGCCGGTCCCGCGCTAGCCAGCAACGCAACGAGCAACAGGACGAGGGTGACGCCGCCGAACACGAACGGATCACGCGGCGACTGACGGAACATCAGTCCTTCCATCCACTTCGAGCCCCAGAGCGCGAGTCCCCCGCCCAGGACCAGGCCGACGACCACCAGGCGCAATCCGCTCGACATCACAAGCCTCATCATGTCGGACATGGACGCACCCAGCGCCAGTCGAACCCCCAGTTCCTGCGTGCGCTGCGCCACGTCGTACGCGATGAGCGAGTAGAGCCCGATCGCCGCGAGGACGAGAGCGAGCCCGCCGAACGCCACGAACATGGTGGCGCCGAACTTCCACGCCTGTTGTTGCGGGTCGATCAACCTGCCTAACGGCATCGCGTTCGCATACGCGGCGCCTGGCAGCTCCCGCTGCACGCGCCGGCGCACGTCATCGGAAAACCTGGCGGCATCCCCTTTCACCCGGACAAAGAGCTGCGGATACATCGGGTTGTCGTACTGCGCCGCGGGGATGTAATACGCGTACTCGCGGGCATCCGTCAGCGAGCGCACGCGCATTTCCTCGGCGATGCCGACCACCGTGGTGCACGGCGCGGTGTCCGCGCCGATGCGGATGCACTTGCCGAGCGCGTTCTCCCCGGACCAGATCGCGCGTGCCATGCCTTCGCTCACGACCACAACGCGTGGGCTCCCTTTGCGGTCGGTCTCGTCGAATGCGCGACCGCTGAGAATCTTCGTTCCCGTCGTCGCGAAGTACTCCGGGGAGCCGGCCTGCAGGATGAAGCGTCCCCTGCGACCGATCGAGTCCACACCGGGCACCCACAGCCCGCGCCCCTCGTTACTCCAGAAGGGAATGGAGGCTGCCAGCGCCGCATGCGTGACGCCGGGCACCTCATGCACCGCCAGCAGGACCCGCTCGCTGAGGGCGTTCAACTCGTCATCCTCGGGGCGCACGCCTCGCATGTTGACGCCGGCGATGATGAGGCGGTCGGCATCGTACCCCATGCGATAGCCCTGCACGTTGTGGAGGCTGCGCACGAAAAGGCCGGCACCCACCAGCAGCACGACCGACAGCGTGGCCTGGAGCACCAGCAACGAGGTGCGAGCACGCCCGCGCCGGTACGTGCCTTCACGCGACCCGGTTTTCAGTGCCGCCGCCAGGTCCCCGCGTCCCGAGTACAGCGCGGGCACGAGGCCAGTCAACCCGGCGACGACGAGCGTGGCGATGGCCGCGAAAAGCAGCGTCCGGCCGTCGGTCGTTACCGTCACTGATTCTTCCGCCGTGAAGAAGAAGGTGCGGAGCGCCGCCGAGCCCCATTGGGCGATGGCCAGGCCGGCGACACCGCCCAGGACGGCGAGCAGGACGCTTTCCGTCATCAGCTGCCTGACGAGGCGTCCCCGGCTCACGCCTAACGCCAGACGGACTGCGATCTCCCGCTGGCGGCCGACGGCGCGCGACAACAGCAGGTTCGCGACGTTGGCGCAGGCGATGAGGAGCACGATGAGCGCCACGCCGGCGATCCAGCGCGCGACGATGGAGTCGCGGCCGGCCTGCGGCCCGCGATTGGCCTGGACCGGAGCCAGCGTGACAGCGGCCTTCGCACTGTCGGGCGAGCCACTCGCTGGTGAGGACGCCGCTTCCCGGCGCCAGCTTTCGTAAAACGCGTTCTTCACGTCCGCTTCCGCGGCGGTGACGCTCACGGCGGGCTTCCGGCGCGCCACCATTTCGAGCCAGCTCCAGCCGTAGTTGTCGGGATACCGGTTGCCGCGAAACTCGAAGGCGTAGTTCGTGATCGGGATGTAGGCGGCGGGAACGCCCTGGTCGGACATTCCCACGAATCCTTCCGGCGCGACGCCGACAATGGTGCGCGGGATGCGATTGATCCGGATGGTCTGGCCTACGACGTCCGTGCGGCCGGCGAACTGTGTCTGCCAATAGCCGTAACCAAGGACCACCACGGGCGCGCCGGCAGGCACGCTGTCGTCAGACGCACCAAAGAAGCGTCCGAGCGCCGGACGCGCGTTGAAGAACGAGAAGTAGCTCGCGCTGGCGATCGTGACGCGCAGCTCCTTCGTGTCTTCGCCGTCGCCAACCGGGATCTGCCGGGTCTGGAACGCCGCCAGGGCCTCGAGTGTGGTGGTGCCCCGGAGAAAGTCCCGATAGACCGGGAATGCAAAGTTCCCATCGATGCGTCGTTCGCCGTCGAAGTTGTACGACGTGTACACCCGGTGCACGGTGCTCGCGTCACGCAACGTTGGTGGGGACCGGAACAGGAGCCGGTCCACGATGCCGAACATCGTCGCGTTGGCGCCGATTCCCAGGCCCAGCGTGAGGACGATGCCGCCGGTGAAGACGGGGCGCGCGGCCAGCCCGCGCGCTGCATAACGAATGTCCTGGGCCAGGGTCTCGAGGAGCACGAGCCCGCGCGCGTCGCGCGTGTCGTCCTTGATGCCCTCCAGGCCACCGAATGACGCCCGGGCCTGGCGACGTGCGTCGTCAGGCGACATGCCGGCACTCACCAGTTTCGCGGTTTCCTTCTCGATGTGGAAGCGGAGCTCATCATCGAGTTCGCGCTCCATGGTCTCTCGCTTGAACAGCGCGCGGAGCCGGTAAAGGAGGTCATTGAGCATCGTGAATCTCCGGGCGGTTCAGGCCTGCTTGAGGACGAGCGCGACGGCGGTGGTCAGCTTGTCCCAGGCGTCGGTTTCGGCGGCGAGCTGTTTCCGGCCGGCACGCGTGAGGTCGTAGTACTTCGCCTTCCGGTTGTTGTCCGACGCGCCCCACTCGGCCTTGATGAGGCCACGACGCTCGAGGCGATGGAGTGCCGGATAGAGCGAACCCTGTTGGACCTGCAGAGTGGTTCGCGAAACCTGGTGCAGTCGCTCGGAGATTGCCCACCCGTGCATCGGTTGAAGCGACAATGCCTTCAGGATGAGCAGGTCGAGCGTGCCCTGGGGAAGATCGATTGACATAGAGGAGACAGGAGGCAGGAGGCAGGAGGCAGGGAAGGAAAGGCTTCCCCTCCGGCTTCTACAGGAAACACGCTATGGTTGTCCTTGTAGAAGCACAAGGGGAGCGCATTCCCGCGGTGACGAATCGACAGGCCGCGCAGCCATACCGAAGAAACGAGGGCCGCGGCGACTCTCCGCGGCCCCCCGAATTCAGGTGCGACTGCCAGTGATCAGGGCACGTCAACAACAATCAGGAGACCTGGTCGCTCCTGGTGGGCGGGAGAGGCGTTGCCCCCGGCCATTCGCCTTTCCCGTCCACCAGGGGATCGGTCACTCGCGAGACCGGCCGCTCGACTTCGCGGGACTCCAGGACGCGCTTGAAGCGCTGCAGGTCTTCCTCGATCTGCTGTCCCGGCTCCTCGCCAAAGAGCTTCGCAATCACAGCGCCGAGCTTCCCGCCGGGCGCGTCATACTCGAGGTCCACCTGCACGTCGGTCGCTCCGGTGCCAGCCGGGAGAAATGTCACGGAGCCAGCGTGCCTGACGTCGTCGGCAGCGCCGATCGTACGCCACGAAATGCGCTCGTTATGCCGGTCTTCGACGAGCTCGGCGTCCCATTCGACCTCGCGTCCGCCGATCGACTTGGCCACCCAGTGCGAGCGATTGCCGTCGATGGTCTCAACGGATTCCACGTATCTCATGAAACGCGGCAGGTTTTCGAAGTCACGCCAGAACGCGTAGACCTCAGCGCGCGGGCGCGCGACCGTGATGGTCCGCGTAACGTGCATGGGCGACTCCTGTGGGGTTCCTTCGCAATAACCCGCGTCAGGTGGCCTCCCCGCAATCGCTCGCAAGGCATAACGCGTGATGGCTCGAAGGTGCCCCCGTTCGCTGTCAAGCTGAGCGGAGCTCGGCGATACGTCGTGACAGGAAGCGACGCTCCGGTTCCTGAGTGTTCAGGTTGAGGGCGCGTTCATACGCCTCAATGGCTTCGGAACCACGGCCAAGCTGACGCAGGAGATCGGCGCGTGCGGAGTGGACGTGATGGTAGTCACCAAGTTGTCCGCGCCTGACGATTGCATCGATGAGTGCGAGCCCCTTCGCTGGACCTTCCTGCATGGCGACCGCCACGGCCCGGTTCAGTTCCACAATTGGCGTGGGTTCCAGGCGCAACAACAGGTCGTACAGCCCGACGATCTGTGGCCAGTCGGTCCTGTTCGCGGACTCGGCTTCGCAATGGACCGCGGCGATGGCCGCCTGGAGTCCATACGGACCAACCGGACCCGTCGTCAGTGCCTTCTCCGCCAGGGTGCAGCCCTCGGCGATCTGGGCGCGGTTCCATAACGAGCGATCCTGGTCGTCCAGCAGCACCAGCTCCCCGTCCGCGGACACGCGGGCCGCCCGGCGGGCGTCATGCAAAAGCATCAACGCCAGCAGGCCGTACGCTTCGGGTTCGGGGAGCAGTTGCACGAGCAGCCGCCCGAGCGTGATCGCCTCACTCGAAAGGTCATGCCTGACGACGGCACTGCCTGACGATGCCGAGTAGCCTTCGTTGAACACCAGGTAGATGACGTGGAGCACCGCGCCGAGTCGCGACGGGAGCGCCGTGCGAGTGGGGACCTGGTAGGGGATGTTCGCGTCGCGGATCTTGACCTTGGCGCGCACGATCCGCTGGGCCAGCGTCGGCGCCGGTGTCAGGTACGCGTGGGCGATCTCCTCGGTGGTGAGCCCGCAGACTTCCCGCAACGTCAGCGCCACCTGCGCATCCATGCCTAACGCGGGATGGCAGCAGGTGAAGATGAGGCGCAGCCGGTCGTCCTCGACCTGGTCGTCGTCGACATCCGGCTGTTCTGCCGACTCGCCGACGCGCCGGAGCATTGGCGCGAGCGTTGCGTCGAACGTCGCGCGACGGCGCAGCCGGTCGATCGCCTTGAAGCGACCCGCCGACACGAGCCACGTTCGCGGATGGTCCGGAATGCCATCAGCGGGCCAGCGCGCCACCGCGGCCGTGAACGCGTCCTGCATGGCCTCCTCGGCAAGGTCGAAATCGCCGAGGAGGCGGATCAGCGTGGCCAGGACGCGGCGCGAGTCCGATCGGTAGAGTTGCTCGATCCGTTCGCGCACGACGTCCGGCTCAGCGCTCATGTCCGTTACATCGCGGTGAATTCCATGATCGGACGGATCTCCACGGAGCCGTAGCGCGCCGATGGGATTTTGGCGGCGACCTGGATCGCGTCGTTCAGGTCACGCGCGTCGATCAGGTAATAGCCGCCGAGCTGTTCCTTCGTCTCTGCGAACGGACCGTCAGTGGTCGTGACCTTGCCGTTGCGAACACGAACCGTCGTGGCTGTCGGCGTGGGCTGGAGCGCTTCGCCGCCGAGGTGCTGACCCGATTGCTTGATGCCTTCAGTGAAGGTGAAATACTCGCCGAACACGGCGTCGCTTTCTTCCTTCGGCATTTTGCCCCAGGCCTGCTCGTTGTCATAGATGAGGCAGAGGTAGCGCATTGGTCGTTCTCCGGGTTGGTGGTGGGTCTTGATGACCTGTTAGTCGAATGGGCATTCGGCAATTCGACACCGGGGTTGGGGGTTTGGGGTTGGGGGTTTGGGGTCTACGGCCTCTCTGACCCTCGACCCCCGACCCCCGACCCGCTCCCCTCAAGCAGTTGCTTCACCACTCCATCAAGCGCCCGTGGGCTGGTGATCCAGCGGGCAACCACGACCAGGTCGTTCACCGGATCCACGTAAATGAGGTTCGCCCCGTTTCCCTGGTGCGTGAAGGACTGCTCGGGCGAGTTTGGCATTGAGCGCTTTCCCGTATTCAGGAAGTAATTCATGAACCCGTATCCGGTGTTCACGCCGGGCGTGGTGGCCATGCGGATCCATTCTTCCGACAGGATCTGCTTGTCGCCCCACTTTCCCTTGCGGAGTGTCAGGTAGCCGAAGCGAGCCATGTCCTTCGCGCTCAGGATCATCCCGCCGCCCCAGTGCGCGCCGCCGGCTACGGATTGCACCAACTGCCCGTCGAGGATGATCCACGAGTTGTCGTAGCCATACCACCGCCACGTGTTCGACGCCCCGATCGGATCCATGACGTATTCCCGCAGCACCTGCGGCAACGGACGACGCCAGACCGTGAGCGAAGCCAGTGCCAGCGCGTTCACACGGACGTCGTTGTAGGTGTACACGGTGCCTGGCTCATTGCGCGGTCGCGCCTTCCACGCCTCGATCTCGCCGCGCGGACGATCTGCCCAGTCGGGCTTCCCCCACAGCGTGCCCTGCCAGTCGCTTGTCTGACGCAGCAGGTGATCCCACGTGATCTTGCGATTGTGCTCCGATTCGAAGGGTTCGAGCACCTCGAAGGCATCGTAGGCCGTTCCCTTCTCGACGCCAGCGGGGAGGCCCCTCGTCATGCCGGCAGCGTTAGGCGGAACCATCGCGAGCGCCGCGCCGCTGGCCGGTGCGCCCTTGAGCGCCACGATGGGCGCCATGTACAGTCGAACTGGATCCTTGAGGTCGCGAATCATCTTCCGGTCGTACGCGAGGCCGACCGTGGTGGACACGAAGCTCTTTGTCACGCTGTAGGTGTTCTCGGCACGATCCGTATCGCCCCATTCGGCCACGACGTAGCCGCGGCGGATGATGATGCCCGAAGCAGGACCGCGAACGACAAACGGACCCACCGCCTCACTGTGCGGCTCCTGCCCGAACGACGAGGCGAGGTGATTTGCGAGCAGGTCTTTCGGGTTGG
>DATMBT010000285.1:0-4967 GCA_035559475.1 Gemmatimonadaceae bacterium | reverse complement strand
CCATGGCGATCACCGGACAATACGAGCGCACCGGACCAGGCGTCGGCGCGGCACCGGTTCAGTGGTCGTACGGCGCGCGACTGGATGCACGGCCGCGGTTCGGCGTGGCGCAACCCATTCGTGTGGATGGCTCGATCGACCGGCTGGGTGGCTCGTTTGGTGCGGCCCGCTCGTTGATGGTGCGCGCCGGTGCTGAAGTGGACTTCCCCTTCCAGCTTGCAGTCCGCCTCGGCGCGGAGCGGAATCCGTACGTCATGCCGGGCAAAGCGACCGACTGGACGTACGTGATCGGTGTCTCGCGCGCGGTCACGCTGCCCCGTCCCCAGCGCCAGGGCACGCGCGGCATTGTGTATCGCGACGTGAATGGCAACGGGCACCGCGAAAGCAGTGAACCCGGATTCGCGGGCGTCATGTTGCGGCGAGGAGCAAACCTGGCGGTGACGGACAATCGTGGTGCGTTCGTGCTGATGGGAAACGAGCACGACTCCTATGAACTCGACGCACGGTCCCTCCCGATCGGATGGATTGCCTCATCCCTCGTGGTGGCCGCGGACACACGGGTGATTGGTGCGCTTTCGGTCGCGCCGCTCGAGGTCGAACTGGCACTCGACGCGGCGGACACCGCGCGCGTGTCCACGCGTCATCTCGCCGACGTCGTCGTCACGGTCCAGGACTCGACGGGGCGGGAATGGGTCGCGCGTCGAGTCTCGGATACGAAGGTCGTGTTCGACGCGATTCCACCAGGCACATACTCGGTGATCGTCGACGCTTCGGCGGTCGCTGAACCGCTGCGGCCCACGGGTGAACTGCGAGGCATTGTCGTCGCGACCGGCCGGCCGACACCGCCGGTGAAAGTCGTTATGCGCGCCCGCGGCCTGCGCTTCTCCAACCAGAGGCGCGGCACTCCATGAGCGGCCCGCAAACCCGTCGGTCCATGGCGGCACTGCTGGTGGCGCTTGCGGCTGCCGTCAGTTGCTCGAGTCCAACGGCGTCGTGCGATCGCGCGAGCGTGGTTGCCGGGCAGTGGACGTACACGGCCACGCGCGAGAGTCCGGTGCCCGGGACCATCAGCGGCTCGCTGTCGATTACCTCGGTCAACTGCGTTGACCTGCAGGGGGTGATGGACGTCGTGGAAACCCTGACGACGGGGGAAACCCGGCGGATGGCGGGGCCTGTTTCCGGAACGGTCGTCGACTCCACGCTGGTGCGGTTCGAAGCGGAGCTGGGAAATGGGGGCGGAAGCCGTGAGCATTTCGCGCGCGTCATTGGCGATTCGCTCGCGGGCACCTGGGTGGAGACGACCGGCGGCCCATCGGGCGCCGGTCCGTTCAGTGGCCGAAGGCAGCAATAAGAATGCGCTTCCTCGCTGTTCGTCTCCTCATCGCCGCAACGCTGCCAATCCTCGCGCCTGCTCGTCAGGCAGCGGCGCAACTCGGCTGTTCAGGTGCCACCTGCACCGTCGAGATCTCCATGCCGGTGACGAACATCCTTCGGCTCAGCCTGTCCTCGCCGAGCATTCCACTGGGAGCACCCACCGAAGCGGATTATCAGGCTGGGTACCGCGACACGGGTCCCGTGGACGTCATCGTGAAAGGGAATTACCCGTTCTCCGTGCAGCTTGGCGGGGTGTCGGCTTCGTTCACCTTTGCGGGATCCCTCCCGAATCCGAACAAGCCTGCCAGCGACCTTCGGTGGGCGTTATCGGCCGGTGCACTCTCCAGCACGACCAACCACATGGGCACGACCGCCACTCTCATCACGAGCAATGGAACCGGGGTCACGCTGCCGCTGTACCTGCGCACGCGCTGGAACTTCGGGACCGACGTTCCGGGCACCTATTCGCTGACCATCAGCTTTACGCTGTCGGCGCCTTGAACTGAGAGGAGACAGGAGGCAGGAAGCAGGAAGCAGGAAGCAGGAAGCAGGGAAGGACTCAGGGCCCGCGGCTGATCGCCGGCGGGTCCTCGACTATTTCAACCGTTTCGTTCATCTCCTGCTTCCTGCTTCCTGTTTCCTGCCTCCTGGCCGTTACAAGCTCGCGCGATTGCTGCAGGTCTTCCAGGAACATCGCCTCGGCAACGGCGCCTAACGCGGTGTCCTCGATGACTGCGTCCAGTTCGTAGTTGATTGCGACACCCAGCGGGTTGAAGTCGGTCGAGCCGACGCGCAGCCAGCGGCCGTCAACCACGCTCGTCTTGGCGTGCATCATCTCACCGCGCCATTCCCAGATCCGCACTCCGTTGCGCAGCAGGCGGTGGTAGGACCGGGTCATCAGGCCGCGCAGCCAGAAGTGATCGTACCGACTGGGCACCAGCACCCGCACGTCCACGCCATCCCGCGCGGCGCCGGACAGTGCTTCGATCTCCGAACCGGACGGCATGAAGTACGCGCTGGCGATCCAGATCGATTTTTCAGCCGCCACTGACTGCAGCTGCAGTGAACGAGATACCCGGAACCGCCCGGGCTCTCCCTCGATGATCCCGACAAGGCTACCGGGGTGCAGGCGCGTGTTGAGGAAGGACGATGTCGGGGGGCGCATCACGCGTTGGCGTGGACCCCGCCGCCCTTTCGAGCGAAGCCACATCCGTTCGAACGCCTGCTGGAGGTCTTTCGCCGCGTCCCCAACTATGCGCACCGCGGTGTCTCGCCACGGTGAGCGACGCCGGCGGATCATGCCGTGTTTCCACTCGAGTCCGATGCCGATTCCGCCCGTCATGCCCGTGCGGGAGTCGGTCACGAGCACCTTGCGATGGTCGCGAGGCAGCAGGCCAAGCCAGGCACGGAAGCCCGGCGGATTGAAAAGGCGCACTTCCAGGCCTTCACGTTCCATCCGACGGAAATACGACGACGGCGTGGGAAGCCGGCCGAGCCAGTCGATCAGGACACGGACTTTGACTCCCCGTTTTGCAGCGTCAACAAATGCCTTTGCGAACCGGTCGCCGATTTCATCGTGACGGTAGATGTAGCCCTCGAAGTCGACCGTCTCCTTTGCGGCGTCGATCATGGCCAGCATGGCGTCAAAGGTGCCGACACCGTCCCGGAGGAGGGTTACCTCATTCCCGCACGACACGTCCGCCGAGGCGATACGCCAGAGCGCACGGGAAAAGGAGGGCCGGGGACCGTCGAGCGCGACACGAACTGGCGCTGTTATGGTCGACACTGGATGGCTGGACATGACCTAACAGTACAGTTTGGGGGCAAAATGGGGTCAGACTCCTTTTAATGACCGATGGGCGGGGGAATCGCGCCTCCTTTGGTCAAAAGGAGTCTGACCCCATTTTGCCCAGTGCTGTGCGGCGTGCGCCATTCGTCCATATTTCCTTAATGCTCTCAATCGACCTCAACGGGCGGCGCGCACTGGTTGCAGGCGTTGCTGATGACAACGGATTCGGGTTCGCGATCGCAAAATCCCTCGCCGAAGCCGGCGCCTCGGTCTGCACTGCAACGTGGCCACCAGCGCTCAACATCTTCCGGACGATGCTCGAGCGGGGAAAGCTGGATGATGCCCGTCGGATGTCGGACGGGTCGCTGCTCCAGTTCGAGCGCGTCTATCCGCTCGACGCCGCATTCGACACGATGGCCGACGTGCCGGCTGAGATCCGGGACAACAAGCGTTACAAGGACATCGGGGATTTCACCATCGAAGGTCTCTCGAAGCAGATCGCCGAGGACTTCGGTCCCCAGGGACTCGACATCCTGGTCCATTCGCTGGCGAATGGTCCCGAAGTGCGAAGGGCACTGATCGACACGTCGCGTGCCGGCTACCTCGCGGCCGTGGCGGTGAGCGCCTACTCCATGGTGTCCTTGATGAATCACCTGGGTCCCCTCATGAAAAGGGGAAGCAGCGCGATGTCGCTCACGTACCTCGCGAGTGAACGCGCGGTGCCGTTCTACGGCGGCGGCATGTCATCCGCGAAGGCGGCGCTCGAGAGCGACACGCGCATGCTGGCATTCGAGGCCGGGCGCGCGTGGGGTATCCGCGTCAACACGATTTCCGCCGGCCCGTTTGCATCGCGCGCCGCCAGCGCGATTGGTGTCGTCGATCAGCTCGTGAAGTTCAACGCGATGAACTCGCCGTTACCCGAGGAGTTGACTGGCGCCGAGGTGGGGAATGCAGCCGCGTTCCTGGCAAGCAGCTTGTCGTCAGGCATTACCGGGACGACGCTGTATGTCGATAAGGGATACCACGCCATGGGTATCGCAGTGGCTGGCCCAGTACCGAAAAGAGAAGACTGACGCCTGGGGGAGCCACGCTGGTTACAGCGTCGCTGTCCTAGCGTCTCCGGCTTTTGGCATCAGGCACGAACTGGAACTCGTGCTGGACTACCTGATGCACCGGGTAGCCGCCGCGAATTGCCGGTACGTACACAGCGTCTTCCAGCGCACGACGCACGGCGTCGACGAATCCCGGGTGCGTCGCGAAGACCACGCTGAGACGGTCACTGTCCACTTCACCCGTGGCGGTCACGATGAACTCGACCATCACCGTTCCGCTGATCTGCGCGTCGTAGAGCGCGTCGGGGTACGCGGGCTTCACTGGCCGTGCACTGTCCTGCCTCGCCGTGATGTCCACCTGTGCGGCGGTGAATATCTGGCGATCATCGACGAGCTTCACGAGCTGGGACGCGGCAGACACTTTGCTTGCAGCTGGACGCTTGACCCGCCGTTCGCCCTCGCGCGACCAGAGCACGATTGCACCACATGTCCTCGGCCCAATGCCGGGCGCCAGCGAAAATCGCGGCGGTATGATCGTGCCCGTGTAGACCTCGAACGCCTCGATCGAGCGCGGCGAGATGGCGTCGATATCAAACTCGCCCGACGCGAGTGGTGTGCCATCGAGCCACGTGAGCGGCGCGCACCCGCGCGAGCCACGGAAGCGGAGCTGGTTGCGGATCATTCCCATCGACGGCTGGATCGTCACGCCGGGAATCATCCGGAACATGTCGCTCATCATGCTGGGGTTCCGC
>DATMBT010000284.1:0-16118 GCA_035559475.1 Gemmatimonadaceae bacterium | reverse complement strand
GCGTTGGATGCCATGCCGCATGTGCCGAACGTGGAAGTTGAGCAACAGTCCAACCTTCTTGTCGCTCAGCTTCATATAGGAAAGCAGTTGCGCTGAATGAACTGGCTGGATGCGGCCGATCGCCTTCACTTCAACAACTACCTGTTCCTCAACGAGCATGTCGAGACGAAAGCCTAAGTCGAATCGGAGTCCGTTGAACGAAACCGGGATCGGTCGTTCAGTCTCTACGCTCAAGCCGTTCTGTCGCAGAAGGTGCGTCAGGCATGCCTGGTACACGCTCTCCAGCAACCCCGGACCCAGGGCAGAGTGAACGACCATGGCGGCTCGAATGATTTCGCTTGTGATGGTATTGATCTTCACTCAGCAAACATCGAGCACAGCGTCACGTCACCGTCACCTCGAAGCCTTCAGAGATCCAAAGAAAGCCTTTGAACGCCGGGGCCGCCGAGGCCGCAGTGGTGTCCTCGGCCTCCTTTGCGTCCTCGGCGTTGAAGGCTTTTCAGGCCAATGCTGCTTGTGCGGCCGCTAGTCTCGCGATCGGGACCCGGAACGGGGAACACGAGACGTAATCGAGGCCGGCCTGGTGGCAGAACGCGATCGAGCGCGGCTCTCCACCATGTTCACCACAGATGCCCGTCTTCAGGCCGGGGCGTGTACGGCGCCCGTCGTCGACGGCCATCCGTATCAGCTTGCCCACGCCGTTGATGTCGAGGGTCTGGAACGGATCATCCGGGAAGATCCCGCGTTCCACATAACTCGGCAGGAATCGCCCTGCGTCGTCGCGGCTCAGGCCTAACGTGGTCTGCGTGAGGTCGTTCGTGCCGAACGAGAAGAACGCTGCTTCGCTCGCGATCTCCGACGCCGTGAGGGCGGCGCGGGGCAGCTCGATCATCGTGCCGATCTCGTAGTTCACCGGTCCCATCGGGCCCAGCACCTGTCGGGCGCATTCCTCGAGGATCGCGTGCTGGTGGCTGAATTCCTTCAGCGTCGCCACCAACGGCACCATGATCTCGACGTGGACATCGATCCCGCGTTTGCGCGCCTTGACCGCTGCTTCGAAGATCGCGCGCCCCTGCATCTCGGTGATTTCGGGGTAGGTGATCCCCAGCCGGCACCCGCGATGTCCAAGCATCGGATTCGTTTCGCGCAGCGTTTCGACGATGCGTGCCAGTTCCGACTTGGGGAGCTCCAGCTGCCTGGCGAGCAGCTTGGACTCTTCGCCGCCGTGCGGCAGGAACTCGTGAAGCGGTGGATCCAGCAGCCTGATGTTCACCGGGTACCCACTCATGGCCTCAAAAATCGCCTCGAAGTCGGCGCGCTGCATCGGGAGCAACTTGGCCAGTGCGCGTCGGCGTCCGCCTTCATCGCGCGCGACGATCATTTCGCGCATGGCGTGAATGCGGTCCCCTTCGAAGAACATGTGTTCGGTGCGACACAAGCCGATCCCTTCCGCGCCAAACCCGCGTGCCTGACGAGCGTCCTTGGGAGTGTCTGCGTTGGCGCGGACCTTCAACCGCCGTGTTTCATCGGCCCAGCCGAGCACGCGCGAAAAGGCCTGGTAGACCGGCGCGCGTGCGGGAAGGAGTTGACCCTGCGTGACGCGGACCACTTCGGACGGCACGGTGGGCAGGTCGCCGATGAACACGCGACCGCTCGCACCGTCCAGCGTGATCCAGTCGCCTTCGACCACCACAGTGCCGTTCACGCTGAACTGTCGTTTCTCGACATCGACGTGAATGTCCCGCGCGCCAACGACCGCACACTTGCCCATGCCGCGCGCCACAACCGCCGCGTGACTGGTCATGCCGCCCCGTGTGGTGAGCACAGCGCGCGCGGCAACCATCCCGTGGAAATCCTCCGGCGTTGTCTCCTCGCGAACGAGAATCACCGCGTCGCCCAATGCGGCCCGGTGCTCGGCGACGTCCGGATCAAAGACCGCGATTCCACTGGCTGCGCCTGGTGATGCGGGCAGGCCAGTGACCAGGGGCGTGGCTCGTGCTCCCGGGTCGATCACGGGGTGCAGCAGCTGGTCCAGCTGGGCGGCGTTCACGCGCTGCACGGCCATCCTGGAGTCGATGAGTTCCTCGTCAACCATGTCACGCGCGATACGCACGGAGGCGGCTGCGGTGCGCTTGCCGGTGCGCGTCTGCAGCAGGAACAGCTTGCCGCGCTCGACGGTGAACTCCAGGTCCTGCATGTCCCGGTAGTGACGCTCCAACCGGTCCTGAACCGCGAGCAGGTCCTGGTAGGCTCCGGGCAGGCGCTTCGCCATTTCGTCGATGTGCAACGGCGTGCGAATGCCGGCGACCACGTCTTCGCCCTGCGCGTTCACAAGGAACTCGCCGTAGAACTTCCGCTCGCCCGTCGAAGGGTCGCGGGTGAAGGCGACACCGGTACCGGAGTCGTCGCCCATGTTGCCGAAGACCATCGCGACGATGTTCACACCTGTGCCGAGATCGTCAGCGATGCCGTTCACTTTCCGGTAATCGATGGCCTTCTTGAGCGTCCACGAACGCCATACCGCTTCAATCGCGCCCCAGAGTTGCGCGGCAGGGTTCATTGGGAAGTCTTGCCCTGTCACACTCCTGACGAGCGCTTTGTACTCCGCGGTGAGCGCGTGCAACGCCGACTCATGCAGTTCGCTGTCGGATTCCACGCGCGCCATCAGGCGCTTGCTCGTGAGCAGCGACTCGAAGCGTGCGGCTGGGACGTTGAGCACCACGTCGCCATACATCTGCAGGAAACGACGGTACGCATCCCAGGCGAATCGTGGATTGCCGCTCAGTGCCGCGAGTCCCTCGACGGTCTGGTCATTCAGGCCGAGGTTGAGCACGGTTTCCATCATTCCCGGCATGGAGACCGCGGCACCGCTGCGCACCGAAACGAGCAGCGGGTTCGATGGATCACCGAGTCGCTTGCCCGTAACCTCTTCGAGCCGAGCAAGGTGCTGGCCGACTTCCTCGCGCAGTGCCTGCGGGACGCCGCCGGTCGACAAATAGTCCATGCACGCGCTGCATGCGATGGTGAACCCCGGCGGGACGGGGACGCCAAGATTTGTCATCTCGGCGAGGTTGGCCCCCTTGGATCCGAGGACGCCCTTCATCTCACGCGTCCCGTCTGCGCGACCTTGACCGAAGAAATAGACGAGCGGGGGCATGACGGGATTGGCCAGCTGCTTACTGGTGCGGTGCGAGAACCCGGAAGTGCACTACGTCGCGCACATCAAACTGACTTCCCGGGTTGCCCCGAGCAACGTCTGCGTGCCCGCAAACGGAGGGGGATTTGGCTGACGCGCCTATCGACGAAGCCAAATCACGACGAACTGCATTGGAAGCGCGTTCCGCGATAGGCCCGCCGCCGCCTTCGCATCAGCCCGGCCACCCTCGAACGCGAGCCTCGGCCCCGATGAAATGCCACACATGGCGCGGGGTGGCCAGCGCGATGCCAGCGTCTTGGTTGGGTCGCTACGACTCATTGGCGGACCGTAGACCTCGATGGCCTCGATCTGCTCGATGGGAAAGTCGCTGATCCGGGCTCCCGGGCGCGGAAAGCCATCCACGAAGAGGCAGGCGGTCTCCCATCCTTCGCGGGCAGTATAGAACCCTGCCTTCATGACCTGGGGAACGTTGAAGAGGGCCATCTCGACCCCCGTCGTCGGATTGCCTTTCAGCTCTTCGCGCGAGATCATGGCGGACGTCGTGCCCTTCCAGTGGAGGCGCTGGTCCATCTCACGATACAGCTGCTCCATGTGCGCATCACGGCTCAGTATCCCGCGCTCAACGACGAGGTCAAGTTGCGTCGCACCGTCGGCGGGAACGACGATCGAGACATTGCGCGACTCGAACTGCGTGTGGCGAACTCGAACGATGTACGACCCGGGCTTCAGCTTCGGGAAGTTGAAGGCGCCATCCGCAGCCGTGGTATCGCTGCTTCGCGCGCCGAGCACCTCGATGCGGGCGTCAGGCACGGGCAGCAACGAATCCTTCGCAATCACCGATCCAAATAAACCGCTGCGTTTCGCCGTGACTTCAACGCCGGTCAACGTCGTGACCGCGCGCTCGAGAATAACCTCGATGTCGATCGCCCCGCGCGGAACCTCTACGGTACGATCGTTAGGGCGATAGCCGACGAACGTCACACGAATAGTACGCTGTCCAGGTGAGACGCCCAGAAAGCTGAATCGGCCCTCGCGGTCACTGCGGACCTGTCGATTAGGTCCGGACGGCTCGAGCGAGACCAGCGCGTATTCGATCGGACGCCCGGTCTCATTTCGCACGACACCGCGAAGGGTACCCGAACTGTCTTGAGCGAGCGCAGTCGAAGGAACGAGTGCGAGAATCGAACCGAGTGAGCGAACGACGCGTCCTGCGATTCGGCTCCTCATTTCCGGCAATCTCATGGAAGCGCTCCGTAAGCGGACGCGGCTGCTACACCGGCTGAGGTGCGATGGTCCGCCCTCCATGAAAGCCTTCAACGCAGGGGGACGCAAAGGACGCCGGGCATATCTCTGCGACCCCCGGCGTCCTCGGCGTTCCAAGGCATTTTCAGACAGTCATTGAAAGCCTTCAACGCAGGGGGACGCAAAGGACGCCGGGTATATCTCTGCGACCCCGGCGTCCTCGGCGTTCAAAGGCATTTTCAGACAGTCATTCGAAGGCGAATGAATTTGCGGGAAGTGCCTTACTTGGCCGCGACCAGCTGTCGCTTGTTGTCAGCATTCGTCGGCGGGGCAGTTGGGTACTCGCCTGAGAAACAGGCGTGACAAAACCCGCCCGGCCCATCCGGAACGGCGGCCAGCATTCCTTCGAGTGACAGGTAGCCCAGCGAATCGACGCCGATCCGCTCGGCGATCTCCGGCACCGTATGATTCGCCGCGATCAGCTCTTCCCGGCGCGGCGTGTCGATGCCGTAGTAACAGGGCCCGGTGATCGGTGGCGACGACACACGCATGTGGACTTCACGAGCACCTGCAGCCCGAATGAGTGCCACGAGTCCGCGCGTGGTCGTGCCGCGGACGATGGAATCGTCCACCATCACCACGCTCTTTCCTGCCAGGACTTCGCGGACGGGGTTGTACTTCACCTTTACCTTGGCGTCGCGATCGCCCTGGGTCGGCTGGATGAACGTCCGGCCCACGTAGTGGTTTCGAATCAGGGCCATCTCCAATCGCAGGCCGGATTCCTCGGCGTATCCAACTGCCGCGGCGTTGGACGAGTCAGGCACCGAAAAGACGAGGTCCGCACCGGGCGCCGGCTGCTCCCTGGCCAACTGCCGGCCTAACGCGCGACGGGCGCGATCGACCGAACCGCCGAAGACGTAGCTGTCCGGCCGCGCGAAGTAGACGTGCTCGAAGACGCAGCGCTTGAGCGGCAAGGTCGGCATCTGCAGCGTGCGGAATCCGTCGCGATCGATGGCGATGATCTCGCCCGGCTTGACCTCGCGCTCGACGGTCGCGCCGACAATGTCCAGCGCGCATGTCTCGGACGCGAACACGTAGCTGCCGTCGAGGCGGCCCATCACGAGCGGGCGCCACCCGCGGGGGTCGCGTGCGGCCATCAGCGTGCTGCCCATCAGGACCAGCAGGCTCGAAGCGCCCTCCACCCGCGACAAGGCATCCGCCAGCTTGTGCTCCGGCTTGGTGGACTGCGAGCGGGCCATCAGGTGCACGATGACTTCGGAGTCCATCGACGATGAGAAGATGGACCCACGGTCCTCGAGATCACGTCGCAATTCGACTTCGTTGACGAGGTTCCCGTTATGCGCCAGCGAGATATGGCCGTCGCGGAAACGCGCCATCACCGGTTGCGCGTTGTCGAGCGTCGAGGAGCCGGCAGTGCTGTACCTGGTGTGGCCTAACGCGACGGAACCGCTGACATTGGCGACCTCGTCGAACCCGTCCGACACGAGGCCCATCTTGCGCACGCTGCGCGCGCCACCGTCGGGACCGACCCAAACGATGCCGGCCGACTCCTGGCCTCTATGCTGAAGGGAATACAGCCCGAGGTGCGCCAGCGCCGCTGCGCGCTGATGGCCCCAGACTCCGAAAATACCGCACATGAACTGACTCCTCAGGGTACAGGCTTCAGGCTTCAGGCTCCAGGAACAGATGCCTCGAGCTTGTCGTCCGTCGTCTCATCGGTTGCAATTGCCACTTTCGACATCATGGCCGGGATGGCGCCGTGATACGCCGCCGCCAAGGTTCCCACCGCCACCTGGTACCGGTGCATTCCAATCGTCACCACCAACGGATCGCCTACCTCACCGACCCGTCCGATTTCCGCCGCCGGAACGCCGTGCCGGCTCGCGATCGCCAGCACCGCCGCCGGGTCAGGCGTCGAAACGAGCACGCGTCCCTGCGCTTCGCCGAAGAGCAACGCGCGCAGCGACAGTTCTGACCACGCGCTCAGGTCAACCAGTGCGCCGCGTGCTGACTCCTCCTGCATCACGCAGCACTCGGCCAGGGCCACCGCGAGGCCGCCGTCGCTGCAATCGTGCGCCGAGGCCACTGTGCCATCGGCCACTGCTTCGAGCAGCGCCTCGATGAGCCGCGCCTCCGCCTTCAGGTCACACGCCGGCGGCCGCCCCGCGACCACGCGGTGGATCCACCGCAGATATTCGCTCGCGCCCAGTTCACCGGTGTTGTCACCAAGCAAGATAATCGAGTCGCCGGCTCTCCTGAAGACGGCTGTCGTGGCGTGTTGGACGTCATCCAGCAGCCCGACCATGCCGATCGTGGGGGTCGGGTACACGGCGCCGAGCGGGCTTTCGTTGTAGAACGAGACGTTTCCGCCGGTGACCGGCGTGCCTAACGCCTCGCAGGCCTCACCCATGCCGCCGACGGCCTCGCGGAACTGGAAGAACACTTCCGGCTTCTTCGGGTTCCCGAAATTCAGGCAATTGGTGATGGCCATGGGACGGCCGCCGGCGCAGGCGACGTTGCGAGCGGCTTCGGCAACCGCGATGCGTCCTCCCTCGCGGGGATCGAGGTACACATAACGTCCGTTGCAGTCCGCCTTGAGCGCCAATGCGCGCCGCGTTCCGCGGAGCATGACGACGGCCGCATCGGCCGGTCCGGGACCCACGACGGTGCTGGCGCGGACCGTGCTGTCATACTGCCTGACGATCCACGCCTTGCTGGCGATCGTCGGCGAAGTCAGGAGGCGGGCCAGGGTCCACATGGGATCCTTTTCCTCCCGGTGCTCGACGATCTCGTTGACATCGCGCTCACGCAGCGCCTTGATGGCGTCGCTCTCCCGCGCTTCCGGATGATAGACCGGGCAGTCCGTCACGAGGCGTGATCCAGGGAACTCCGCGACCACGCGGTCGCCTTCCTTCACGCGGTACACCGGCTCGGCGATCACCTCGCCAATGACCTCGGCGCTCAGGTCCCACTTGCCGAGAATGGCCTGCACGTGCGATTCGCGACCCTTGATCGCCACGACCAGCATCCGCTCCTGGGACTCGCTGAGCAGGATCTCGTACGGCGTCATGCCCTCCTCGCGCAGCGGCATGCGCGTGACATCGATTTCGACGCCGACATCGCCCCTCGCCGCCATTTCCGCCGAGGAACTCGTCAGGCCGGCCGCGCCCATGTCCTGGATGGCGACGATGTGACCGCTGCGGATCAGTTCCAGTGATGCTTCGAGCAATAACTTTTCGGTGAACGGGTCACCGACCTGCACGCGCGGCCGCTTGGCGTCGCTCTCGTGCGAGAGGTCTTCGGACGCGAACGAAGCGCCGTGGATTCCGTCGCGGCCCGTGCGCGCGCCGACCGCCATGATCGGGTTCCCGACGCCGCTGGCGACCGCGCGGATGAGTTCTTCCTCGCGCATGACGCCGACGCACATCGCGTTCACGAGCGGGTTGCCGGCATAGGCGTCGTCGAACACCACTTCACCGGCAACGGTGGGCACGCCCATGCAGTTGCCGTAATCGCCGATGCCCTTCACGACCCCCGAGACGAGCCAGCGTGTGCGCGGATGATCGAGCTCGCCGAATCGGAGCGAGTTGAGGAGCGCGATGGGGCGCGCTCCCATGGTGAACACGTCGCGGAGAATTCCGCCGACGCCAGTCGCGGCCCCCTGGTACGGTTCCACCGCCGACGGATGGTTGTGCGACTCGATCTTGAAGGCGACGGCGAGTCCGTCTCCGACCGAGATCACGCCTGCGTTTTCACCGGGACCCTGGAGGACGTGCGGGCCTTTCGTCGGAAGCGTCTTGAGAACGGGTCGCGAGTGCTTGTAGGAGCAGTGTTCACTCCAGAGCGCGCTGACGATGCCGAGTTCCGTGAACGTGGGCGTGCGGCCAAGCATGTCCACCAGGCGCTGGTACTCGTCAGGCGTAAGCCCATGCTCGGCGATGAGCGCTGGGGTGATGACCGGATCGCCGGGGCGGGGAACAGCGCTCATTCCTTGAGGCCGAACATCGAGCGAATGAACCCCCGGATCCTGCTCTGGTCTACGTGCTCGATCATCTCCATCTCTCCCTTGTCGAGCCAGACGCCGCCGCAATCCCGGCAACGGTCGATCTTCATATGATGGTGCTCCACCTCAGCGAGCTGACCGCCACACTTGGGGCATCGCATGTGGTGCGACGCGCGTTCGGCGTTGGCGCGTTCGGCATCGAGCCTGGCGCGCTGCGCCTTGATCAGGTCTGCGTCGAGCTTGACAAAATACTCATCTTCGCCTTTCGTCGGCTTGAACTCATCCATGGCGATTCGATTTCGGAGGTGGGAAGTGAGATGTGGGATGCGTGATCGTTATGCAGCCACCCTTGCCAGAATCGACTCGAAGAGGCCGAGGCCATCGGTCGAGCCTAACAAGGGATCTACGGCGTCCTCAGGGTGCGGCATGAGACCGAGGACGTTGCCGCGTTCGTTCACGATGCCGGCGATGTCGTTGAGCGAGCCATTGGGGTTTGCGTCAGGCAGCGGGTTGCCATGGCGATCGACATACCGGAACGCGACCTGGCCACGATCTTCGATCGACTTGAGCGTGTCGGCGTCCGCGGTATAGCGGCCGTCACCGTGCGCCACGGGAACGCGGATCAGCTGCCCTTTTTCGTAGGCATTGGTGAAGAGCGTATCAGCATTCTCCACCCGCAGGTGCACCCACTGGCTGGCAAAGCGGAGGCTGGCGTTGCGGAGGAGCACACCTGGTAGCAGGTGTGCCTCACAAAGAATCTGGAAGCCGTTGCAGATGCCGAGCACCGGCGCACCCCGACGTGCGTGCTCCACCACCTCGCGCATGATCGGGCTGAAGCGCGCAATAGCGCCCGCCCGCAGGTAGTCGCCGTAGCTGAATCCACCCGGCAGGATGATCACGTCCGCGCCCTGCAGGTCGTGATTCTTGTGCCAGAGGTGCACCACGTCCGCGCCAACGCCCTGCGTGACCGCCAGGCTGGCGTCGATTTCGCGATTCGATCCCGGGAAGGTGACGATGCCGAATTTCACGACGTGCTCACTCCTGCGATCTCGTAGTCTTCAGTAACGGGATTGGCCAGCAGCTTGTCGCACATGCCACGAACGGAGGATTCAGCCGAGCCGGCGTCTGCCGCATCGACGTCGAGGATGAGGTGCCGCCCGACACGCGCCTCGCGGACCGCGCCGAAGCCCAGCGCATGCAGCGCGTCAGCAACAGCCTTGCCTTGTGGATCGAGCACACCTTTGCGAGGGACGATATGGACGGCAACGCGATAGCGGGTCATTCCCGGGTTTCCTCATTGATGTTTGCGCCTGGCGGGAGCGGGCGTCCTCCGCGGCGGCGACGGCGGCGGCGGCGTGGGAATCCAACGCCTTCCACGCCGTCGGAATCTGCCACAACGCCCTCCGGCGGGTTGTCGTCGTCGTCCGGGCCTGGAAGCCGGTCGAGCAATCCTACAAAGAAGGTGCGTGCAACGCCCCAGAGCACGTAGGCCATGAGCGCCGGGAAAAAGAAAGGCTTCGGCAGGAAGATCACGCCAACCAGTGTGCCGATCACGATCAGCGTCCCAAGAATTTCCCGGAACGTCTTGTATCCGATCAACGGCACCGCGGCGTAGCGCACCTGGCTGATCATGAGGAACGCCAGGCCCACCATGATGAAGCGCAGCATCACCGGCCACGGCAGGTCAACCAGGAGTGTTGACTGGTAGAGCGGTGACTCACGGAACCAGTAGTACGTGGCAAGCGTGAGCCCGGCCATCGGGCTCGGGAGACCGTTGAAGTGCGTCTTGGCGCGACCGGCCTGTTCGACGTTGAAGCGAGCGAGTCGCAGCACGGCGCACATCGTGAACAGGAAGCACCAGATCCAGTCCCAGCTCTGCTGGTTGAAGACCGCGAAGAACATCAGCATCGCCGGCGCGAGCCCGAAGGAAATCGCGTCAACCAGCGAGTCGAGTTCCGCGCCGAAGCGGCTGCCGGAATGGGTGGCGCGTGCGACGCGTCCATCGATGGCATCCGCCACGCCACCGAGCACGATGTACGTGCCCGCGGTCTCGTAGTGACCGCGACTGGCGGCGACGATGGAGAACACGCCGAGGAAAAGGTTCAGCAGCGTGAACCCGTTCGGGAGCAGGATGATGGGCCGGCCGAACCGGCGAGGTGTTGGCTCGATCATTGGCCAGCCAACCGGGCAATCACGGATGCGCCAGCCATGGTGGTTTCGCCAACCTTCACCGCCGGCTTTGCCGACGTGGGGAGGAAGACATCGACGCGCGATCCGAAGCGGATGATGCCCATGCGCTCGCCCTGCTCGACCTGGTCGCCTTCCCGGCTGTAGGTCACGATCCGGCGAGCCACCAGGCCCGCGATCTGCCTGACGAGTACGCGTATGGAGCCATCCTCAATGCCTACCGACATCTGTTCATTCTCGAGGCTCGACTTGTCGGTGGCCGCGTTCAGGAACTTGCCGGGGTTGTAGTGCACGAAGCGCACGACGCCCGACACCGGATAGCGGTTCACGTGCACGTTGAAGACGTTCATGAAGATCGAGATCCGGAGCGCCTTGCCGTGCAGGAAGGCCGGCTCGTCCACCTCGGAGATCATCACGACCCGTCCGTCAGCAGGCGCGATCACGAGTCCACCTCCGCGTTCACCGGTGCGCTCGGGGTCACGAAAGAAGTACGCCACCCAGAGCGCCACGATGACCAGCACAAACGCGAGCAGCCAGAGCGGCCACGATCGCCAGAAGACCGCCGCGGTAAGCGCGGCAGCTGCCAGGACTATTCCTGCGCCAATGAAGACGAGTCCTTCGCGAGCGAAGCTCACAGTCGGTGCGTCTCCAGGCCAAGTGGCGTTCCGGTAATGCGCTCGTACGCTTCGAGGTAGCGAATACTGGTTGCCTTGACGACCTCCGGGGGAAGCGCCGGCGGTGGTGCATTTCCATTCCAGCGTCCCGCACGACGCTCACCGTCGAGGTAATCGCGCAGCGGCTGCTTGTCGAAGCTGGGCTGCGATCGGCCTGCCTCGTAATTCTCCGAGGACCAGAAGCGCGAGCTGTCCGGCGTCAGCACTTCATCGACGAGAACGATCTGGCCGTCGACCGACCCGAACTCGAACTTCGTGTCGGCGATGATAATTCCATTCGGTTCCGTGCGGCGATTACCGAATTCGTACAGGCGAAGCGACGCCGCCTCGAGCTTTGCGGCGATCTCCGCGCCAACGATGCCGGCCATCCGTGCGCGCGTGATGTTTTCGTCGTGCCCTGACTCCGCCTTGGTAGCGGGGCTGAAGAGTGGTTTCTCCAGCTTGCTGCTCTCCAGCAGTCCGGCGGGCAGAGGCTCTCCAGCCAGCGTTCCCGTGGCGCTGTATTCCTTCCACGCCGACCCCGCGATGTAGCCACGGACCACGCACTCGACGGGAAAGACCTCCGTCCGGCGACACAACATGGCGCGCCCGGCGAGCATGTCGCGCGACTCACGCAGCACCGGCACCTGGCCGATGATCTCGTCAATGTCCGCACTCAGCATGTGGTGCGGGAGCCGGTCACCCAGGTGGCGAAACCACCACGCCGAGATCTG
Source organism: Gemmatimonadaceae bacterium (assembly GCA_035559475.1). GTDB lineage: Bacteria > Gemmatimonadota > Gemmatimonadetes > Gemmatimonadales > Gemmatimonadaceae > JABWBJ01. The sequence goes on along the minus strand of DATMBT010000284.1, from coordinate 4,121 downwards.
CGTGAGCACGGAACCCTTGTGCGGCACCGTCTCACCCATGACGACGTCGAACGCGGACACGCGATCGGTCGCGACGAGCAGCAAGCGCTCGGCGTCCACCTCATACACGTCGCGGACCTTGCCGCGGCGCCAGAGCGTGAGCGGGAGTTCCGTGTAGGCGACTGACGTCATACGCGAATGGCCTCCGGTGCGCCACGCTGGACTGGTGCGCTCGAGAGTAATGATTCCACGACTTCGAGCAGGAATTCATCGACCTGTTCCGGCGCGCGTCCGATGTAGCGCGACGGATCAGCGGCAGCCTTGAGGTCCACGCCGCGCGGAAACTCGTGATCGCGCTCGAGCCGCTCGAGCAGGTCGTTGGACTTTCCGTTGTTCTTCATCGCCGACGCCGCCTCGACGCTGTGTCGACGGATGATCTCGTGAATGACCTGGCGGTCGGCGCCAGCTTCGACCGCGCGCACAATCAGTTGTTCGGTGGCCATGAAGGGCAGTTCGTCCAGGACGCGATTCCGGATACGTGCACCATGAACCTCGAGACCACGTGCCACGTTTTCCATGAGGAGTAAGATGGCGTCGGTGGCGAGAAACGCTTCGGGAATCACCAGCCGGCGATTCGCGCTGTCGTCGAGCGTTCGCTCGAAATACTGCACGGCGTGGGTCTGGTTCGCGTTCGGCTCCAGGGCTCCCACAAAACGCGCCAGCGAAGCGATGCGTTCGCTTCGCATCGGGTTGCGCTTGTAGGCCATCGCGGACGACCCGATCTGTCCCGATTCAAAGGGCTCGCTCAGCTCGCCGAAAGACTGCAGCATCCGGATATCGCTGCTGAACTTCGCCGCCGAGGTCGCGATGCCCGCTACGACGCCGAGCACCTGCGCGTCGATCTTGCGCGAGTAGGTCTGGCCCGTCACGGGGAGTGCCTTGCCGAAGCCCATTGCCTTGCAGACGTGCATCTCGAGGGCCCGCACCTTTCCATGGTCTCCATGGAACAGCTCGAGGAACGACGCCTGCGTCCCGGTGGTGCCCTTCACGCCGCGCAGTGGCAACGCCGCCTGACGAGTGTCGATATCTGTCAGATCAAGGACCAGGTCCTGCATCCACAGGGTTGCGCGCTTGCCCACCGTGGTGAGTTGCGCCGGCTGCAGGTGGGTGTAGCCCAGCGCCGGTTCGGCACGCCATTGCCTGGCGAAATCCGCCAGTGCCGACAGCGCGCCCATCACCTTGTCACGAAGGAGCGACAACCCCTCGCGCATGAGGATGAGGTCTGCGTTGTCCGTGACGTACGCGCTGGTGGCGCCGAGGTGGATGTGCTTGCGCGCGGCGGGAGCGACGTCGCCGAAGGCATAGACATGTGCCATGACGTCGTGCCGGAATTCCTTCTCGTATTTCGCGACGGCGTCGTAGTCGATGTCGTCCAGGTGGGCGCGCATCTGCGCCAGCGCCTCGTCGGGGATCGCCACACCTAACGACTGCTCTCCTTCCGCAAGCGCCAGCCAGAGGCGGCGCCAGAGTCCGTACCGGCGATTGGGTGACCAGAGCGCGAGCATCGCCTGCGAGGCGTACCGCTCGGCCAGCGGCGAGGACCAGGTGTCGCGGGAAGGTGTCATTGGATTACGAAATCGGTCACGAACCTCTGGCCGCGGCGCTCGATCAGCGCGCGCGACAGCCTGCGCGGCGGGGCCTCGCTGATGGCGCGGGAAACGTCGTCTACGTTCCCGATCGCCACCGTGTTGATCTGGATGATGACATCGCCGACTTCCAACCCGATGTCATCTCGAATGCGGTCGCTGACCGCGGTCACGAGCGCGCCGCGCGGGCTTTGGACGCCGCGTTCGGCCCGCAAGGTCGGCGTGAGCGTGGTGAGTTCGATTTCCCGGAGTACCGTGACCTTGGGGGCGCTGACTTCGGGTCGGTCAGCTACGGCAACAGTCACCGTCATGTCGCGACCGCTGCGACGTACAACCAGCGGCACCCGATCTCCGACCCGGAACGACAGTCGTGCTGCCTCCCAGTCGAAGGCGTTGCGTACCGTTCGCGTGCCGGCGCGCATGATCTGGTCTTCTTCGCGCAGACCAGCGGCGGCCGCCGGCGATCCCGGCACGACGCCACGAAGCACCACGCCCGCATTGATCACCTCGCGTGGATTTCTGGCGCCCGACTGTTTGAGCAATTCGCCGATCCATGGCCTCCGAACCTCACCGTGCTCCATCAGGTCCTCAGCCACACGTCGCGCGCGGTTGATCGGGATCGCGAACCCGAGTCCCACCGAGCCCTGCGACGGCGTGTAGATCGAACTGTTCACGCCGACGACTTCGCCGCGCGCGTTCACGAGCGGACCACCGGAATTCCCCGGGTTGATCGATGCATCCGTCTGGATCATGTCCACGTAGACGCCAGCGCCTTCGGAACTTCCGAACAGGTTGCGCCCGGTCGCCGAGATGACGCCAGCGGTGACGCTTGGCTCGGAGTTGGCGAGGACGAAGCCGAACGGATTGCCGATGGCGATGGCCCATTCGCCGATCATGAGCGAATCCGAGTTTCCGAGCGGCGCCACGGGAAGGTTGCGTGCCTCGATCTTCAACACCGCGAGGTCATTGATCTCGTCGGAGCCGAGCTTCTTCGCGGGGTACGTGGTGCCGTCGCGCATCATGACCGAGATGTTCGACGCATTCTGGACCACGTGCGCATTCGTGACGATGACGCCGTTGTCGCGGATGATGAAGCCGGAACCGATGCCCGGCGTTATGCGCTGCTGTGACGACGCTCCGCCGAAGAACATGCTGAACACATCAACCGGGACACGTTCCACGGTCTCGGTCTGGACGGTGACCACTGTCGGCGCGACCCGGGCCGTGGCTTCGGTGATGGCCGTGCGGCGCGATGCGTCGACGTCCTGGATGAGCGGTGGTGTCGGGCGTGGCGCCGGAACGACCTGTGCGGCGCTCGAGTCAGCGGGTGCCGCTCCCTGGCAGGCCGCAAAGACCGCGCTGAGAAGAAGGATGTGTGACTTCATTCGAGATACAGCTCCGACGGATACGCGACCTTTTCGAGCACGAGTCCATGCGCCGGCGCCGGTGGCGACACCGCGTCATTCGTTTCGGCGACGAGAAGTTCGCTCACTGGTTTCGCATCCCGCGCTCCGCTGGCCTCGGCGAGCATTGTGCCGACGAGGAAGCGAACCATGTGATGGAGAAAGCGATTGGCCTCGACGTGGAACGTGAGGCCACCCGGCCGGTCAACCCACCGCGCTTCCGTGACGGTGCAGCGGTGTGAGTCAGTGGGCGGGGCAGTGCCGCGCACGGCAAAGGCGATGAAGCGGTGCTCGCCGACAAGGTGTCCGGCGGCAAGGTCAAGCGCCTGACGATTGAACGGATGCCGGTACGCCCATTCGGTCGTTCGCCGAAAGGGAGAGTGAGCCTCGTCATCTGTACCGACCTGATAGGCATACCGCCTGGACGTCGCGCTGAAGCGAGCATGGAACTCGGGACGCATCTCATGCGCCGCCGCGACCCACACATCGTTCGGGAGGAGTGCGTTGAGGGCGCGCCTGAGATTTGGCGCGGTCCACTTCTCCGGCACTCGCACACCGACCGCCTGCCCGCGCGCGTGGACGCCCGCGTCGGTACGGCCGGCTCCCTGAGCCACAATACGCTGTCCACAAAGTCCGGCGAGCACACGCTCGATTTCGCCCTGGACGGTCCGCTGTTCGGGCTGCATCTGCCAGCCAGCGAAGGCGGTCCCGTCATAGTGCAGCACGAGCTGCACAGTGCGCGCCGTCATCAGTTGTAAAATTAGTCCGCCGTGCGGGACCAAGCAACGGGGCGCATTCTCGGAACCGATTGACAGGACTTCACCTAGGCGACCAGTTTGACACGCTCAATGAATCGGATGTGGGAGGTGGGATGTGAGAGAAATCCCGCGGTTGCATGAGTCGATTTCCGTCGGCAAGCGCATCCTCTGTCTCTCGTTGTAAATCGTCTTCCTCCCACATCCCACCTCCCACATCCGTTTTGAATGTCCCGCGCTCTCCCCTCGCTCGCCCACGCCCTATCGGTCGCACCTGACCTGAACGCTTCCCTGATCGCGATGGGCGAGGCGCTCATGGATGGCGATCGGAGTGCCGT